>DASZGN010000236.1:0-9182 GCA_035938775.1 Trinickia sp. | reverse complement strand
CGTCTCAAGTGCAGACTGCACGTGGCGCTCCGATTCGGAATCGAGCGCCGAGGTGGCTTCGTCGAGGATCAGGATCGGCGCATCCTTGTAGATTGCGCGCGCAATCGCGAGACGCTGGCGCTGCCCGCCCGACAGGCGCATGCCGTTGCCGCCGATCAGCGTGTCGATGCCGTCGGGCATCGAGGCGACGACATCGGCCAGATTCGCCGCGACAAGCGCGGCCATTACGCGCTCGCGCACGGGCGTGCTGCCGTAGGCGACGTTGGCCGCGATGGTGTCGTTAAAGAGCACGACGTCCTGGCTCACCATGGCCATCTGGCTGCGCAGATCGTGAAGGTCGTATTCCTCGATCGGCACGCCGTCGACGAGCACCTGCCCGCCGCTCGGCGCAAAAAAGCGCGGCAGAAGGTTCACGAGCGTCGTCTTGCCGCTGCCCGAGGGCCCCGCGAGGGCGATCATCTCGCCGGGTGCGGCCGTAAACGACACGCGATCGAGCGTCGGACGATCGACCGCGCCGTACGTGAACGTGACATCGCGAAACTCGAGGTGACCGCGCGCGTGCGCGAGCTTGCGGCTGCCGCCGGCCGGCTCGAGCGGCTCGTCGATGAGCCCGAAGATCAGCTCGGCCGCCGTCATGCCGCGCTGCAGCGGCTGGTTCACGTCGATCAGATGCTTGAGCGGCGAAATGACGAGCAACATCGACGTGACGAACGCGACGAAGCCGCCCACCGTCGTCTGGTTGTGCGCCGATTGCAAGACGGCGATCGTAATGACGATCGCGAGCGCGACCGACGCGAGGATCTGCGTGAGCGGCTGCGCGAGGCCGCCGGCCACCGTCATGCGCATGGCGTAGCCGCGCAGGCGCTTGCTCATTGCCGTGAAGCGGTCCATTTCGTAGCGCTCGCCGTTGTGGACCTTGACGACCTTGTAGCCGCCGACCGTCTCCTCGACGATGTACGAGAGATCGTTGGTGAGCGTCTGCTGCTCGCGGCCCAGCCTGCGCAGGCGCCGGTTGATCTTGCTCACGAGCCAGCCGATGCCCGGCAGGATCACCGCGACGATCAGCGTCAAGCGCCAGTTCAGGTAGAACAGATAGCCGAGCAGGAACACGACCGTCAGCGAATCGCGCACGAGCGTCACCATCACGCTGGTGAGCACGGAGAGAATCTGGTTGACCTCGAAGACGATCGCGTTGATGACGGTGCTTGCCGTCTCGCGCTGGAAGAACGATGCGCTCGTGTGGATCATGCGCTCGAACATGTCGAGCCGCAGTTGCAGCAGGATGCGATTCGACACGTACGAGAGCAGGTACTGCGATGCGTATTGCGACACGCCGCGCACGAGCGCGAGGCCGATCACCGCGGCGGGGACGAACCACTTTGCGCTGTCGTTCGCGTGCGCGCCGAAGCCGTGGTCGAGAAGCGGCTTTAAGAGCGCCGGAATCCCTGCGTCGGTCGCGGCGCTTACGCCCATCGACGCCACAGCAAGCACGAGCACCCAGACGATCGGCTTCAAGTACGGCCACAGCCGCCGCATCAGCGAGGCCGCAGAGGTGTGCGTGCCGCCCACCGCCTTTCTCAAACTAGCTTGGGTTTCCAAAACGTTCCCTTATGCCGTGCGTGCCGCGCGAGTCGGCTGAAAGCTCGCCGCCTCGCCTCTATCCGCGCTTCGCAAAAATCCTAGCATTATAAGCCGGGCGTCTTTGCGGCTTTATGCGGCTCGGGTGGCTTACGTGCCGTCGAGCCGCGGAACTGCGCGGCCGGCCGCAAGGCTAGCCAAGCCTCGCCGGGCGCCCCGCTCGGCCAGCCCCGCTCGGCCGATCCGGGATGGCCGGCCCCGGATGGCCAGCCCCCCGCTTGGCCCGCCCCGGTATACTCGCCGGTTTGACGAACCGACCACCACCGCCCCCACCGTGCCGCAGCCGACGACATCTGACTCTTCCGCCCGCGCGACGCTCGGCGTTGCCATCATCGCGCTCAACGCCGAAGCGCGCCTCGCGCAATGCCTCGCGGCGCTGTCGTTCGCGGACGAGATCGTTGTTGTCGACGGCGGCAGCACCGACGCCACCGCGGCGATTGCCGAGGCGCATGGCGCGCGCGTGAACGTCGAACACGACTGGCCCGGCTTCGGCCCGCAGAAGAACCGCGCGGTGGCGGCGCTCGGCACGGACTGGGTTCTGTCGATCGATACGGACGAAATCGTTACGCCGGAGCTCGCCGCGTCGATTCGCGATGCCATCCGCGCGCCGCATGCGGACGTCTATGCGCTCGACCGCCTCTCCAGCTTTTGCGGGCACTGGATTCGCCACAGCGGCTGGTATCCGGACTGGGTGCCACGCCTGTTCAAACGCGGCGCCGCGCGGTTTTCGGACGACCTGGTTCACGAGCGGCTCGTCTACGAGACGCGGGCATCGCGGCTTGAAGGTAAGCTGCTGCACTATTCGTACGAGGACTTCGAAACCGTATTACGAAAACTCGATGCCTACTCGAGCGCCGGCGCACGACAACGGCTTGCGGCGGGTAAGCGCGGCGGCTTCGGGCGCGCGCTTACCCGCGGCATTTGGGCTTTCGTGCGCACTTACTTGCTGCGGCGCGGCTTTCTCGACGGGCAAGCGGGCTTCATGATCGCCGTGTTCAACGCGCAAACGGTCTACTACCGCTTTCTGAAACTGGGCTGGGCGGCCACCAAACAGCGCGAAGGCACTTGAACCGCGTAAAGCAACGGTACAATTCGACAGACTTTTCCTCTGTCAAAACATCGACACCTCGGCGCAGCACCTGGCGCGCGGCCCGCGCGGCCTGGCGCCTCAGGCTCGAATGAAAACGGAACCCCCATCCCGATGTTCTCCATCATCATTCCAACTTGGAACAACCTGCCGTACCTGAAGCTCGTCATCGAGAGCCTGCGCCGGCACTCGCGGCATGCGCATCAAATCATCGTGCATGTGAACGACGGCTCGGACGGCACGCTCGCGTGGGTGCGCGAAGCCGGCATCGAGCATACGGCGTCGCCCGAGAACATCGGCATCTGTCACGCCGTCAATCTGGCGGCGGCGTGTGCGCGAGGCGAGTACATCGTCTACATGAACGACGACATGTATTGCTGCCCCGGCTGGGACGAGGCGCTTCTCCGACGCATCGGCGAGATGCCATCCAGTCTTTTTCTGTTGTCGGGAACGATGATCGAGCCGGTGGCGACCGGCAACCCTTGCGTTGTCGTGCGGAACTTCGGCCGCGATGCGGAAAACTTTCGCGCGAGCGATCTCGTCACCGCAGCCCCCGAACTGTTCCGCGCCGACTGGCGTGGTGCGACGTGGCCGCCAACGCTCGTGCATCGCGACTGGTGGTTCAAGGTCGGCGGCTATAGCAGCGAACTGAGTCCGGGCATGAGCAGCGACAATGATTTCTCGATGAAATTGTGGGACGCTGGGTGCCGTATTTTCCTCGGCGTCGGCGACAGCCTCGTGTATCACTTCCAGCAGAAGAGCACGGGCAAGGTCGTGAAGAACGACGGTCGCAGGCAATTCCTCCAAAAGTGGGGCATGACACAATCGACGTTCGACCGCTACTACCTGCGCCGCGGGCAGCCTGTCGGCGACCGGATCGAGGTGTCCGAGCCGCCGCGCCGCGGTCCACTGCGGCGCTCGCTGTGGAGGTCGCGGATCAAGCGCGCCTTCAGCTAGCCAGCGGCGGCCAACCCTACTCGACGTCGGCGCGTTGGTCGAACGACATGTCCATGACGATCTGCCGCGGCAAATCCGGCTCCCAAGCTTGCAAATCGCCCGTGGGGTACCGGCCGAGCGCGTAGACCGCTCGCTTGATCCGCCCGGCGAGACCGAGGCGCGGAATATTCGGCAGCGATGCCGCATCGGCCGTCGCCGTCTTTCTGACATAGCTGCGCGTGAATTCGTGCTGTGATATGCCCCACTTCAGGATAAAAGTCCGCCCCCCCTTGTTGCGGCGGACGCGCCGCGTGGTCGCGGTCCCGAAGTGATAGACGTGGCTTGCGCCGACGACGCGAAAAACGCGGCAACCCGCGAGCCAGATCTTCATCAGGAAATCGTCGTCGCTGCTCATGCCGGGACCGAATTCGATGCTATAGCCTCCCACCATGTGCCAGAGGCGGCGCTGCGTGAGCATGGGCTGCAACGCGCGGCCGTCGCGATCCGCGAACTTCAGACCTTCGGCGAACGACAGCAATCCTGCTTCGTCGAAATTCTCCGGGCCGGTGCCGAAATTCGCGACAGTGACTTGCGTATTACCGGTATCGAGAGGCTCGACAATGTGCGCCGCGAGATACGCGGGCGTGCCGTCGCCAAGCCGGCGAATGGCGGCTTCAAACGCGAGATCCCATCCCGGCAAGCAAAACATGTCGTCGTTCAAGAACAGGATCCAGTCGCGCGTTGCAAGTCGCGCGGCGTCGTTGATAGCGACGCAGACACCCACATTGCCTCGGCTCCAGGTATACCGAATGCCCTCGGAGCGGACCCAATCCAGCGTCCCGTCCGTCCCTTCGTTCACGTGGACAATGACCTCGTGATCGAATGCCGAATGACGCCGGATGCTTTCGATGCATAGCTTCAGGTAGGGCAGATTGTTCCACGAAGGAATCAGGATGCTGAACATTGCGATTGGGCGCCGCTGATGGAAGAAGGAGTGGCGCATTGAGGTACGAGCGCCGCCGGCGAGGCGGCTATGCCGCCAAGGATGGCAATGACCGCCGCATAAAACGATGCGACCATCTTGAGGTCGAAGGTCTCGACGCTCAACCCGAATATCCAGAAAGAAACGACGAACGTGAGGCCAAGGAGCGCGGCACGGCGCATCGGCGCAGCGGATGCTTTCAAGTATCTCGCGAACAGCACACACGGCATAAGATGAAGCGCGATACCGGCGATCGCGCCGACGATGCCGTAGTTGGCCGCATAGGCGAGCATCTGATTATGCGTTTCGCCGCGGCCAAGTGCGGCGGCCATTGGGGTGAGCCTGCCGGCATCCGCGAGCGCCTGCATGCTGTTGGCGAAGCCGTTGGGGCCGAGGCCGAAAACGAGGTGGTTTTGCATGAGCACGAACGCAGCCTCGTAGAGCTGGAGGCGAACGCCAGTCGATGTGTCCTTGTGCCCATGCGAATACTGGACGACGTCCGACCATACCAGGAAGATGCGTTCCCGCACGTAGGAGGAACTCATGCAGACGCCGGCCATCCCGACCAGAACGGCAAGAGGGATCAAGAGCCGCCACGTGCCAGACTTTTCCCTGCCTCGCACGTAGACGATGATCACCGCAACGAACGGTATCGCGAGCCATCCTCCTCGCGATCCTGTCAGCACGGATGCATACAGCCCCGCGAGCAAGCCGATGAGCTTGACGACGCGAACCGCCGTGTGATCCTTTCGCCACCAGTTGAGCGACAACGCCGAAAGCGCGCCAAGCACGAGCGCGATATCACCGAAATGAATCGCATCGAGGAATGAGCTGGCCATCCGGCCTTCCGCTTCGCGCGCCGCAATCTTGAGGACCACCAGCGATGCGATGGCACCTATCGCAAACGACAGATCGCTCCACATCAGCGTGCGAACCGACAGGCGGCGCAAGGCAAACATGATGGGCACCGCGGCGATGAAACGCGATGGCGAGTCGAGCAGGCTCATAACGAGCTTGCCGTGCCACAACTCGCTCAGCAACGTGGCGACAAGCGGGCTTGCCAGGGCGAAGCACGTGGCTATCACGACACGATCCGAGTCGCCGGTTTGCGGCATCCGGGGCAATGCGCCCGGCACCGCAAGCGCGCCCAGTGAAATGAGCGTTGCCGCGATCAGCAGCGCACTTGCCCCCCCGTGAACGACGAGCGTCGCTGCCGGATACGTGAGGATGAAGAGGGCAGCGAGTACGTTTCCTGGATTGAATAACAAGAATTGTTTAGGGGATAAACCAGTCATATCGATCGACGTCGGCCGAACCCACATGGCGGACGCATAGAAATTAGAAAATCATTGCGAAGAACAACGGACCGTTCTGGTGGAACGTTTCAGGCGCTCAGCGCCAGCCGCCTAGTATATATGCGGCGCTCACCTCGACCCCAAAATCAAGCTTCGCATGGGATCTGGCCCGCAGCCCGCGATGAGAAAACCACGTAACGCTCGGGGTGTCAGTAGACGGTGAGCGAGCGCGACAACCGGAACCGGTGTTCGCGTCGACTTTTTGGCGCAGCTAGTCAGTTGTTCCTGGTCTTTGGCTTTTTTTGGCCTTGACCTTGGCCTTGATTCCGCAAGGAACAACGGACGCGCACACCCCGATTACGCGCGCCTCCCAGTAAGCTATGAGCCCCCGCTGTGCTTCAATGAAGCGATGTTGACGACGGCATGCGTCGCCGTAACGTCAGGGACCGTCGATTCAGGGAGGGCCATCATTTGCGCGGCGACCTCGATCACACGCCGGGCGTCGAGCCCCGTCAAACAGTCGCTCGTGCTCTCGACATGCCTTTCACACCCCTCGGCTCTGCATGGCACGCAGTTCCCCTCGCCTTGAAGCAGATAGACGTTCCCATGCCGGCCCGAACCGCGCAGCGGCCACGGATCGATTCCCGCGGGCCAGCCGCAGGGCCAAGGCCCCCAACGAACGGGATCGGACGGACCGAAAATCGCGATCGTCGGCGTCCCCGTTGCCGCCGCGATGTGCGTCGCGCCCGTGTCCGGTCCGACAAAGAGCTTCGCTCGCCGTATCAATTCCGCGCTTTCGGCGAGCGACAACTGCCCGACGAGGTTCAGCACCGGGCCACCCGCCGCCGCGGCCACTTGGTCAGCATACTGGCGCTCAGCGTCGGCAGGGCCACCCGAAAACGCGATCGCGAACCCCTGCGCGCGCAGCCACCGGATCAATTGCGCCCAGCCTTCGACATGCCAGCGCTTGTACGCAAACATCGGATAAGGATGCAGCACGACGAACGGCTCGCCGTCCGGCTTGCCCGGCCGCATGGCAGGCGGTGCATCGAATCGCGCCTCGAATTGCGCGCGACGAGCCTCATCCGCAATTCGAGGCGCCACGACCTCAGCCACCGGCGCAATGCCGAGTGAGGTCGCGAGCGCCAGCGTACTGTTCACGGTGTGGACCGATTCGTGCAAATTCAGCGCAATGCCGTGCAGCATGAGGCGCGTGAGCCAGTTGACGCGATTCGGATCGACGAGCCCCACGCGCTTTTTTCCGGCAAACCAGCAGTAAAAGCGCGGGCGGTCGGAGCTGACGGCAGCGCACGCGAGGTCATAGCGCCGCCAGATCCGCGCGGCGTCGGCAAGCCGCTCGCGAAGCCCGGTACGCTGCGCCACGACAATCACGCGGCGCACGTCGGGATTGCCCTCGAGCACGCCCTCGGTGCCGCGAAACACAAGCATGTCGATCGGCGTATCGGGCCACTGCGCTTTGAGTGAGCGCACGATCGGCGTCGTCAGCAATACGTCGCCGATTCGGCGCGTAACCACGACGAGGATCGAACGAGGCGGACGCGAAGAAGAAAAAAATTTGGTCACGATCAGAGAAACGCCTTGTGAAAGGACGCCGCCGCCCCCTCAATAAACAATCTCAACCGCGCTCCCCGCGAACTCACCGCGCAGCGCCGCGAGCAGCTCGTCGGTCGGCCGCACGCGCCACGCGTCGCCCAAGCGCACTTCGCCCTGCGAGCGCTCGTTGCTGTACGCGATCTGCACCGCAAGCCCGTTGGGCTGGGCGGCGGCGCTCGCACGCTGCCGGCCGCCCTCGCCCGCACCTTGCGCGCCACCGTTTCCGCGCGGGCCGCGCATGCCACCGGCCTGCTGCCTCGCAGCCGGCGCCTCGGCCGCCTCAGGCGCCGGTGCGATGTGTGCCTCCAGCACCCGGCGCAGCGCGATCGCATCGGCATTGCCGTTCATCTTCACCTTCACCGCCTGCGCATAGCGGCTGCGGGCACGCTCGAGATCCATCACCGTATCGACCGTGAAGCGGATGCCGCCTGTGAACGCATCGTTGCGCGCCTGCCCCTGCACGACGAGCAATTCGTCTTCCTTGAAGAGCGCCTTGTGCGCCTCGTACTGCTCGTTGAAGACGGTCACTTCGCATTGGCCCGTGCCGTCATCGATGAGCGCGATCAGCATCTTGCCGCGCTGGGTCATCTGCGTGCGCAGCGACGCAATGATGCCCGCCACGAGCTTGTCGCGCCCCTCCTTCAGTTCACCCAGCTTCTGGCGCGCGAAGCGCCGCACTTCGTCCTTGTAAGCATCGAACAGATGGCCCGACAAGTAAAAACCGAGCGCGGTCTTCTCTTCCTGGAGCTTTTTCTTTTCGTGCCATGCCGGCTCGTCGACGAGCGCATGCCCCTGCGACGGCGCATCGCCCATGTCGAAGAGGCCCGCCTGCATCGCGTTCGCGCTCGCCTGATCGGCCGCTTCCATCGCGAGCGGCACCGAAGCGATCAGTTGCGCGCGATTCGCATGGAGCGAATCGAACGCGCCCGCGCGAATCAGCGCCTCGACCGTGCGGCGATTGACGATGCGCCGGTCGATGCGTGCGCAAAAATCGAATAGATCGGTAAAGGGCCCCGCCTCGCGGGCGCGCAGGATCTCTTCGATCGCATTCTGGCCACTACCCTTCACCGCGCCGAGCCCGTAGCGGATCGTGCGAGAACGCTTGCCGTCAGCTTCGGCCACCGGCTCGAAGCGGTACGCCGAGAGGTTGATATCGGGCGGCAGCACCGCGAGGTTGTTCTGCTTCGCCCGGCAATCCTCGTAGAGGATCTTGACCTTGTCGGTATCGTCCATCGCCAAGCTCATGTTCGCTGCCATGAACTCGGCCGGGTGATGCGCCTTCAGCCACGCGGTGAAGTACGCAAGCAGCGCGTAAGCGGCCGCGTGCGACTTGTTGAAGCCGTAGCCCGCGAACTTCTCCATCAAGTCGAAGATCTCGTCGGCCTTCTCGCCGGCCAAGCCGTTCTTCGCGGCGCCTTCGCGAAAGAGCTCGCGGTGCTTGGCCATCTCCTCGGGCTTTTTCTTGCCCATCGCGCGGCGCAGCAAGTCAGCGCCGCCGAGCGAATAGCCGCCGATGATCTGCGCCATCTGCATCACCTGCTCCTGATAGACCATGATGCCGTAGGTCTCTTTCAGAACAGGCTCGACGCGCGGGTCCGGATATTCCACCGTCTCGCGTCCGTGCTTGCGC
>DASZGN010000235.1:0-5113 GCA_035938775.1 Trinickia sp. | reverse complement strand
CGATCCAGCCTGCCATCAGAAAACCGAGCGCGGCGGCGATCGCGACGACGGGGCCGATGTCGAGCACGTTCCTGTCGATGAGATAGGTGTTCGGCGAAAACAGATAGATCACCGTGAAAAGTGCGAATCCCGACATCCACGTCGTGTACGACGGCCACTTCGACCAATGCAGCTCTTCGGGCATTTCGGGCGGCGCGACCATGTATTTCTGCATGCTGTAAAAGCCGCCGCCATGCACGTGCCAGAACTCGCCGAAGACACCGCGAGCCGCGAGCGCCGGGTCTTTCGGCGTTTTGAGGCTGTTGTCGAGCGCGACGAAGTAAAAGGACTCGCCGATCCATGCGATCGCGACCACGACATGCAGCCAGCGAATCGCGAGACTCAGCCAGTCGGTAATGAAGCCTTCCATGGCACGCCTTGTCGCAGTTGGTTTGTCGTTGGTATGCGCGCTCAGCTGCCGCGATACGTGCTGTAAGCCCAAGGCGAGACAAGCAAGGGCACGTGATAGTGGGCATTCGGATCGGCGACGCCGAATCGCAAGACGACGCGATCGATAAAGCGCGGCTGCGGCAACGGCACGCCGGCCCGGGCGAAATAGTCGCCAGCGTGAAAGACGAGCTCGTATTCGCCCTTGCCGAATTCGGCGCCTTCGATAAGGGGCGCGTCGCAACGTCCGTCGCCATTGGTGCGGGCTGTCGTGAGCGGCAGCCGGGTGTCGCCGTCGAGCCGGAAGAGCTCGATCGTGATGCCGGCGCCGGGACGGCCGTGCGCGGTGTCGAGCACGTGGGTGGTCAGCTTTCCCATTCGCGGTTTTCCTGATGTTGAACGCGGCCTGTCGCGTTGCCGGATCGATGCGCGGTGGAACAAGGGCTCGATGAGCGGATGTCGCGCCCGTCGGCGGTTCGATTCATGCGCCGTGGAGGCATTCTATGAAGGGGTGCCAAACAAGCGCGCGAGCGATACGAAAGATAAGCCTGGCGGCAGATGGGTGAGGATCGCCTCGCATTGCTGACTCATGAACGCTCCGTTGTATTTTGGGGCAGCTGATCGATCGAAAGCGGGTACATTCAGCTTTTAATATGTGCATTGACGGGCGTCAAGGGGACAAGGGCGGCGGGCGGGCGATTACTCGCCGGCAACCCGGCGACGGGGTTGCAGCGAATTCGGGTACGTTCAAGGCGTCGACGGCCATCGCCAAAGCAATGGCGAGGCCGTCGCGATGCGCGGTCGCAGCGCGGGCCGCGCGGTTTATTCTTCGATACGCAGGCCGACTTTGAGCGTGATTTGCCAGCGCACGACCTGGCCGTTCTCGATCTGCCCGCGCGTGTCGGTCACCTCGAACCAGTGCAGGTTGCGCAGCGTTTTCGAGGCGCGTTCGATGGCGCACCGAATGGCGTCGTCGGACGATTGGGTCGATGACCCGGTGAGTTCGATGTGCTTGTAGACGTGGTCGCTCATGAGCGTCTCCGTTCCCGGGCGAGTTGGGATAGTCACCTCAAGTATAGGCATCGGCTTCGGGCGAGCGTCCACCATTCGGGCCACCGTTGGGGCGCAAGCCAACGGTGGGATGGCAAAGCGGCATGGCGGGGACCGTGGCTTCATCGCCACGCGATAGAGGGGACGGATAAGAGGGAGATACGAGCCATGGAAACAGGTTTTTGCGGCCCCGGCCTGATGGGCGCGCCGATGATTCGGCATCTGCTGCGCGCGGGGCATGGCGTGCGGGTCTGGAATCGAACGCGCGCGAAGGCACAAGCGCTCGCGGCGCACGGCGCGCTGGTCGTCGATACGCCGCACGAGCTCGCCGCGCGGGTCGACGCGGTTTTCCTCTGTCTGGCGGATGCGCAAGCGGTGCAACAGGTGGTGTTTGGCCTTGGCGGGGTGCTCGGCGAAGACACGGCCGATGCCGGCGCGGGCCGTGTGCGCGTAATCGTCGATCATTCGAGCATTCCGCCCGCTGCGACGCGCGAATATGCGGCGCGTGCGGCGCAGCTCGGGGTCGGATGGGTCGACGCGCCGGTGTCGGGCGGCGTGCCGGGCGCCGAAGCGGGCACGCTCGCCGTGATGGCAGGGGGCACCGCCGACGATGTGGCCGCGGTTGCACCGGCGATCGGCGCATACGCGGCACGTGTTACGCATATGGGTACGGTCGGCGCGGGGCAGATGACCAAACTCTGCAATCAGGCAATCGTTTGCGCCACCGTGGCGGCGATCGCGGAGGCGGTGGGCCTCGCCCAGCTTGCCGGCCTCGATGCGGCGCGTCTGCCGGAAGCGCTCGCCGGCGGCTGGGCCGATTCCACGCTGCTGCGCACGTTCGTGCCGCGCATGACGCAATCGGGCCACGCGCCGCTCGGCTCACTCGGGACGTTTCAGAAAGATATCGAGACGGTAGCCGACGCTGCGCGCGAAAGCGGGGCGGTGATGCCTGTTGCGAGCGTCGTGCAGCAGATATTGCGACTTGGCGCGGCGATGGGTTTAGCGCAAGCCGACCTGTCGGCCTTCATCGACATCGTGCGGCCCCGCCTGCGAAAAGGCCAGGCTTAGCGCCGCACGAACGTGAGTCAGCGGAACGAGCGAGGCGCGGCGTCGCCGGCGTTTTGCTTGCGCGTGCCGCGCACGACGGCACCCGCGCCAAACTCGGGCAGGATGCGCGAGCGCGCACGGCTCGCGAAGACGAGAAACCCGAAGCCGTTTGCCTCATACCAGTAGCCGCCGTTCTCCAGCCCGTCGAGCGGCTGCTCGAGCGCATTGGCGATCGATTCGATGCAACGTCGATGCAATTCGTCGATGGCCGGATAGGGCGGCTGCGCGCCACGCACGCTGCATAGCAGGACATCGAGCCCCGGCAGCACGTGCTCGTAGAGCACCGGCTCGTCCTGTGCACGCGCGCGCGCAATCTTTGTGTCGAGTTGAGCGAACGGCTTGAACTGGCGCAATACAGCGAGAAACGACTCTTTGCTCTGAGCGCTTGCGCGCCTGCGCTTTCTCGGGAAGGACATAGACATTCGCCTGAAAAAGAATTGCAAGAAAGACAGCGTCCTCATGCGACAACTCCCGGCTCTCGCGCGCCGCACGTCCAATCTTTTATAGCATACGAAAACAGCACGCTCACGATGTGCATGACCTCAAGCACGATCGCTGCGCCGTATGCAGTTCGGGCAAGCGCCGCGTTGCGCGCTCGACGCTCGCTCCACCTCTACGTCTATGCCAATAATAGGCCCGAGTTTCGTCCACGTGCTTATCCGACCCATAAAAAAAGCCGATTTTGTGTGCGGCAGCGCGTCTATCCCCTTCGTTGAAATATCCCAAAACTGCACGGATAATGGTGCGGCTTCACCTCGCCTACGTCGTGCGAACGCAAGTGCCGTGCCGCGTTCGCCCTCTGCGCGCGAGCAATTCGCGAGCGACTGAAGGAGGCCGCCGAGGACGCATGAAACTATTCATGAAGGGGCTGCTGCTGATCGCTGTGCCTAGCCTGGTCGAGCTTGCGCTAGTCGGGATGCTTTCGAAGACGCAGGAACAAACGGCCCAGGCCATGCAGTGGGCGGCGCACAGCAAGCAGGCGCTTTATCAGGCATCGATGCTCGTCGATCCGCTCTTGCGGGAATCAGCGCGTGTGCGCGCGAGCCTTATCGTTGGCGATCCTCCGTCCATTGATCGGCGTGCCGTTTGGGCAGACCTGAACGATCGGCTTGCGCGGCTGGAGAGGCTAGTCGCCGACGATCCTCGTCAAATCGAGCGCGTTCGACGCATGCGCGAAGCGGCGAATGCCTACCGCGCGCATACCGAAACCCTGTATGCGTCGCTTGGCAACGGGCAACGGGTGCAATTGACGGCTTTGGAAGGCGCTCCGGTGCCGCCCCGGATTCTGGCGTTTCGCGACGAGCTCAACGCATTGGTCTCCGACGAATTGCGCCTTGACGCCAAGCGTAGCGCGGAGCTTGCCGCCATGCGCGAAATGCAGCGCAATGCGCTGATAGCTGCCATTGCCGGATCGATGCTGATTTGGGCGCTTGCGGCGCTCGCCTTTGCAGGCAACGTCGGCCGGCGGCTCTCCACGCTCACCGCGAATGCCGAGCGCCTGGGCCGTTTGGAACCGCTCGGCGCGCCGCTCGCCGGCAACGACGAGATCGCGCAGCTTGACGCGGCCCTGCACCGGACGAGCGCACGGCTCACCGAGGCGGAGCACGAACAGGTCGTGCTGCAGGCGAGTTTGCAGGCGCGCGCGCAGGAGCTGACACATGTCAATGACAATCTGCGTCAGCAAAAGCAGGACAACGACATGTTCATCTATAGCGTGTCGCATGATCTGCGTTCGCCGCTCGTCAATCTGCAAGGGTTCTCGCGCGAGTTGCAGGTATCGTGTGACGAATTGCGTTCCATGGTGAAAACCGTCGGGCTGCCCGAGAACGAGCGCGGCCAGATCGAACGCGTAATCGATGGCAATCTGAGCGAGGCGCTGCATTACCTGCGCACAGCGGTCGCGCGCTCGGCGTTGATCATCGATGCGCTCTTGCGCATCTCGCGCGCCGGCCGCCTTGAATATCAATGGCAGCGGGTAAGTGTTGCGCGCACGGTGGCACGCGTGATCGAATCTCTCAATCAGGCAATTGGCCAGCGCGGCGTTACGGTGTCGGTTGGCGAGCTGCCCCCGGTGTGGGGCGATCCGACCTCGATCGAGCAAATCTTCGGCAACTTGATCGGCAATGCGGTGAATTACCTGGATCCCGCGCGAGCGGGGCGCATCGAAATTGGTTCGCTCGAGGGGGACGCGAGCGTGCGCGAAGGCTGCGGTGAGCAAGCGCCTAAAATGCGCACGTATTACGTACGCGACAACGGGCTCGGCATTCCTGCGGCCTGCATGCCGAAAATGTTTCGCGCGTTCCAGCGACTGCATGGCGATCGAGTGAAGGGCGACGGCATCGGTCTCGCACTCGTACGCCGGGTAGCCGAGCGGCATGGCGGGAGCGCGTGGGTGGAATCGGTAGAGGGCGTCGGCTCGACATTTTTCGTGACGCTGCCCGAGCAGCCGCTGCGCGTGACATGAATCGCGTGGGCGCCAGACGTTTAGACTGGAGCGCCTTGCAGTAACGGCATGAAACGGCAGCATAAG
>DASZGN010000234.1:0-1736 GCA_035938775.1 Trinickia sp. | reverse complement strand
ACCGTGCTCGATCATGTCAAGCAACGCGGCGTCGTGACCTGCGGCGTGCATACGGGCCGTGCCGGGTTTGCACTTGCCGATGGCGGCGGGCGATGGTCGGGGCTCGATGTCGACTATTGCCGCGCGCTCGCGGCAGCGGTGCTCGGCGATGCGAGCAAGGTGAAGTATGTTCCGACGAGCGGCCAGACCCGCTTCACGGTGCTGCAAAGCGGTGAGGTCGACGTGCTCGCGCGCAACGCGACTTGGACTTACACGCGCGATACCTCGCTCGGCCTCTTGTGGGCCGGTGTGAACTTCTACGACGGCCAGGCGTTCATCGTCAAGAAGCGGCCCGGTCTCGATAGCGTCAAGAAGCTGAACGGCGCGACGATCTGCGTGGATACGGGCTCGACCACCGAGAAGAATCTCGCCGATTACTTCCAGGCGCACAACATGAAGTACAAGGCCGTTGTGTTCGATTCGACGGAAGCGTCGCAACAGGCGTTCGCGAGCGGCCGGTGCCAGGCCTACACGGGCGATAACGGCAACCTCGCGGTGTTCAAGGCCACGCAGCTGAAAGATCCGGACAACTACACCATCCTGCCCGAAGTCATTTCCAAGGAGCCCGTGGGTCCTGCGGTGCGCCGTGGAGACGAGGAATGGTTCGCGGTTGCGCGCTGGACGTTGAACGCGATGATCGAAGCCGAGGAGCTTGGCATCACGTCGGCGAACATCGACGCGCTCAAGGCATCGAGCAAGGACCCGGCGGTGCGCCGCTTCGTCGGCGACGGTGACGACATGGGTCGCTTCATGGGCCTCGACAAGCAGTGGTCGTACCGTATCGTCAAGCAAGTGGGCAACTACGGCGAGAGCTTCGATCGCAATCTCGGCGCCGGCTCCTCGATCAAGCTGCCGCGCGGCTACGCCAACCTGTGGAACAAGGGCGGATTGCTGATGTCGCCGCCGATGGAATGATCATGCACGAGCAAGCCCATCTTCCGGTGCCCGCGGCACCGGAAACCTCGAAGGGCCCGAAGGTCCCGAAGCGGCCCGCGACGGCGGCCGGCCGCCGCTGGGCCATCGGGTTGCAGCTTCTGGCACTCGCGATCGTCGCGGCAGTGGGCCTGTGGCTCGCCCGCAATGCGGCGATCAATCTCGCCTCGCGTCATATCTCATCCGGCTTCGGGTTTCTCAAGGACAGCGCCGGCTTTGCGATCGCCGAGGGGCCGCTTTCGTTCGATTCCGGAGACACCTACGCCCGCGCGTTCACCTTAGGATTCCTCAATACCGTGCGCGCCGCCGTACCGGCGGTGATCTTTGCCACCGTGCTCGGCTTCGCGCTGGGCATCGCGCAGATCAGCAGGCATCCGCTCGTGCGGCTGTCCTCGCGGACCGTCGTCGATCTGGTGCGCAACGTGCCCTTGGTGGTCCAGGTGCTCTTCTGGTACTTCCTGCTGACGCAACTGCTGCCCGACGGCGAAACGCCTTTGCATCTGGGCACCGTGCTTTTCTTGAGCAAAGGAGGGCTTGCGCTGCCCGAACCGAGCTTCTCGACGGCGAGCGTCTTGATCGGCGTCGCGCTGACGGTGGCGCTGCCGTGGCTTGCGCACAAGTTCGCCCGGCGGCGCCCGGGTGCGATGGTGCTCGCGTGCCTCGTCGTTGTCGCCGCGTGGTGCGTTTTGCCGCAAAGCTGGCAGTTGCCCGAGCCGGGCACGTTCGGCGTCAACGGCGGCATGGCGTTGAGCCCGGAATGGCTC
>DASZGN010000233.1:0-7477 GCA_035938775.1 Trinickia sp. | reverse complement strand
TTCATCTGCACGATCGCCATCCGGTAGCTGCATCCTTCGGGCGGCAGATAGAAATCGGTGATCTCGGGAAACTGCTTTTGCAAGAGCGGCACGAAGACTTCGTTCAGCGCGACGCCAAGCACGGCGGGCTCGTCGGGCGGTTTGCCCGTATAGGTGGAGTGATAGATCGCATCGCGGCGCATCGTGATGCGCTCCACCGTGAAGACGGGAAACCACTCTTGCTCGTTGTAATAGCCCGTGTGGTCGCCGTACGGGCCTTCGAGCGCATGCTCGTAGCCTGCGGCGGCACCTTGCGACGGACGCGGCGGTGCGCCCTCCGGCGCCGCGAGCCGCTCGCCGTGCTGCGGGTAAATGAAGCCTTCGAGGACGATTTCGGCGCGCGCCGGCACTTGCAGGCCATCGACGCCGGGCGTCAGGCACCGCGCGAGCTCCGTGCGAGCGCCGCGCAAGAGGCCGGCGAACTGGTACTCGGAGAGCGTGTCGGGCACCGGGGTAACGGCACCGAGCGTCGTCGCCGGATCGGCGCCGAGCACGACGGCGACCGGATACGGCTTGCCCGGGTTGGCAAGCGCGAACTCGCGGAAATCGAGCGCGCCGCCGCGATGCGCGAGCCAGCGCATGATGAGCTTGTTGCGGCCGATCAACTGCTGCCGGTAGATGCCGAGATTCTGCCGTGTCTTGTTCGGGCCGCGCGTGACGGTGAGCCCCCAGGTAATGAGCGGGCCGACGTCGCCGGGCCAGCAAGTCTGGATCGGGAGCCTGGCGAGATCGACGTCATTGCCTTCCCAGACGATCTCCTGGCAGGGCGGGGCGCTGACGGTCTTCGGCGCCATGTCCCAGACGGCCTTCGCCAGCGAGATCAGCTTGCCGGCATCCTTCAGGCCCTTCGGGGGCTCGGGCTCTTTCAAGGCCGACAGCAGCCGGCCGACGTCGCGCAGTGATTCGAGCGCGGCGCCTTCACTCGCGGCGGCGGTATCGTCGATGCCCATGCCAAGCGCGATGCGCCGCGCCGTGCCGAACAGGTTGCCGAGCACGGGAAAGCTGAAACCGAGCGGTGCCTCGAAAAGCAGGGCGGGGCCGCCGGCACGCAGCACGCGGTCGCAAAGCTCGGTCATTTCGAGCACGGGCGAGACCGGTTGGTGCACGCGTCGCAGTTCGCCCCCTGTTTCGAGACGACCGATAAAGTCGCGCAAGTCTTTGTATTTCATGGGATTTATGTTTGGGCTGCCGCCTGGGCGGCATCTGCCGGGCCGCCGGCGCGGTGGCGCGACGGAGCGGCTCGGCCGGGCTGACAATTTTACCTGGATGCAAAAAATTACGTCTTTTTTACAGAGCACGCCGAAAACGGCGAAACGCGCGCCGCGCGTGGATTACGGCCCTGGTCAACATTTCTTTAATTACTATTAGTTATGATATGCAAAATTTATAGCATTGACGATCTATAAATGCCTGCTAGAATCCGTCCGACTTGTTGCAGGAGCGAAGTAATTTTGCGTTTCACCGCCCCTCTGTAGCTCGACGCGTGTCACGCGTCACCGTACGCCGATCCCTGCACGGCGCCTTGTGTACGGTCTGAGTTGTTGTCCTTCGCCGGCGCATTGCCGGCGGTTTCGCGTGAGAGCTACCGCGTTCATGCCGAACGGCTTGTTCGCCGGTTCTTTTGCTCCGATGTGGCTCTCCACACGGTACGTTGCCGTGAAGAACGGCACTGTGCCGTATCCCGGCGTCGCCGCGGTCCGACCAAGGCCCGCGATGCCTTGGCTTTTACGACGTGCGCATCAAGCGCGGCCTCACTTGTCGGGAAAGCCATGCTCAATGGGAGAACTGAATGAACACTTGGTTATCGTGGCGTTCCGGTGCCGGTTTGAGCGTAGCGCTTCGCGCCGCGCTGCGCCGCGGGACGCGTGTCAGCCACCACCTGTTTAGCGTTGTCGGCGCTTGCGCCGTGATCGTCGGCCTTGCCCTGTGGATGCTCCCGAACGTGCGCGGCACGCTCGCGGCGAAGCTGATGCCGGTCATCTCCGCGGCCGTGCAGGCTGGCCCGGCGCGGCTTCTGAGCGGCCATCCGCTGCCACCGCTTGGCCCCGCCTCGGTCGAAGGCAACGACGAGTCGCTCGCCTTGACCCCCGCGCCGAGCATCGACAAGACGAGCTACGACGGCGCCTTCGATGGCGGTGCGGCTGGCGCTGACTCGCGCGCGCCTTCGCACTTCGATTTCCTGGCCAGGACGATCTCGTCGCAGCACGTCGCGGCCGATGCGCGCGACGATCGCGTGCTCGTGTCGGTGCGCGAGCAGACGCTTGTCACGTCGTATCTCGCGCGCCGCTACCACGTGGCGCAGGAGCCCGTTGGCGAGCTCGTGAAGGCGGCGTTCGAAACGGGCCGCGAGGTCGGACTCGATCCGCTCCTTCTGCTCGCGGTGATGGCAATCGAATCCGGCTTCAACCCGTACGCGGAAAGCGGCGTCGGCGCGAAGGGGCTGATGCAGGTCATGTCGAAAGTCCATTCGGACAAGTTTCAGTACTTCGGCGGCCCCCGCGCCGCACTCGAGCCGCTTGCCAACATTACGGTCGGCGCGTTCGTGCTGAAGGATTGCATCGCACGCGGCGGTTCGCTTGCGGGCGGTCTGCGTCTTTATGTCGGCTCGACGTCGCCGGATGACGGAGGCTACGGAGCCAAGGTGATGGCCGAGCGCGGTCGTCTGCGCGATGTGGCGCGCGGACGCTCGGTGCCGGTCAATGCGCCGCAGGCGCCGCAGCCGTCCAAGCAGGTGGTCGCGGCCGGCAAGCGCGTGCAGGTGGCGCTCGAGAGCCCCCACGCAGCGGCGAGTGCGAAAGCCAATGGCGCCGGTTCGACGGCGCCCGCGGCCGACGAAGAAGGGGCGAGCACGCCCCGGCACGGCTCGTCGACGGAACTCGGCGCGTAACCGCCATGTGACGCGTAACGGTTGCACGTCACGTGAAGCGTGAATTGCATACAAAGGACAAAGGGCACCCGAGGGTGCCCTTTGTCTTTGCGTCTTGCCTCGTCGGCGAGTGCCGGCTACCCGGCGCCGACTTCCACCGCTTAGCTGCCGAACAGCCTGGCGAGTCGTGCGACGGCCTCCTCGAGTCGCGCATAGGCGGTCGCGTAAGACAACCGGATGTACTCGCGTGGCGCGTGGTGGCCGAAGTCGAGGCCTGGCACCAGCACCACGCCCGCATCATGCAGCATCGCCTTCGTGAGCGCCGCACTGTCTCCGGCAGCCGGGTGGGCCACGCCGCGGCAGTTCGCGTAGACGTAAAAGGCGCCGTCGGGCATCACCGGCACCGCAAAACCGAGCTTGCCCAGCGCTGGCACGATGTAGTCGCGGCGGCGCTTGAACTCGAGACGCCGGCCCTCATAGATGGCGAGCGTGTCGGGCTCGAAACAGGCGAGCGCCGCATGCTGCGCAAGCGCCGAGGCGCAGATGAACAGGTTCTGCGCGAGTTTCTCGAACGCGCCGACCATCGCCGGCGGCACGACCAGCCAGCCGAGCCGCCACCCCGTCATGTTGAAGTACTTCGAGAAGCTGTTGACCGTCACCACATCGTCGCCGAATGACAGCGCCGAAACGGGCCGCGCGTCGTAAGAGAGGCCCTGGTAGATCTCGTCGACGATGGTGAAGCCGCCGCGTGCGCGCACCGCCTCGATGATCGCCTTGAGTTCGGCCGGCTCGATCGAGGTGCCCGTCGGGTTCGACGGCGAGGCGAGCAGGACGCCGCGCGTTCGCTCGCCCCATAAGCGCTCGATGTCGGCGGCTCGCAGCTGAAAGCGCGCCTCGGGCCCGCTTGGCACGAGCACGGGCTTGCCTTCGGTCGCCGCGACGAAGTGACGGTTGCATGGATAGGATGGATCGGGCATCAGCACTTCATCGTCGCGATCGACGAGCGCCGCGCACGCGAGCAAGAGTGCCGCCGATGCGCCGGCCGTCACGACGATGCGTGCCGGATCCACGGAAACGCCATAGGTGTTCGCGTAGTGCGCAGCAATGGCTTCGCGCAGCGCCGAGATGCCCAGTGCGCTCGTATATTGCGTGACGCCGCGCCTGAGGGCGCTTGCCGCCGCTTCGATCACGGGCTCGGGGGCCGTGAAGTCGGGCTCGCCGATGCCCATGTGGATGATGTCGCGTCCCGCGCGCTCGAGTAGCGCGGCTTCCTTCGCAAGCTCCATCACATGGAACGGAGCGATCGCGTCGACCCGCGACGCAAGGCGGGGGCCAAGGGCGCCCCTCGGGAGGTCCCCCAAAGGACCTCCTTGCAACTCATCTTGTGCAACGGACGATTGCTCGGCGGTGGTCATGCAGGTCTTCCGGATTGGAGTGAGCGATGCGGCGGGGCACGCCGCGCGATACAGGGCGCGCGCTGGAAGCGCGCCCCGGCGCGCCTAGCGCTGGCCGCGCGCCGCTTGCGCCTCAGTGGCGCGCAATTTCAGGGCGAGCTTGTCGAGCACGCCGTTCACATACTTGTAACCGTCCGAGCCGCCGAAGGTCTTCGCGAGCTCCACCGCTTCGTTGATCACGACGCGGTAGGGAATGTCGAGATGATTCTTGAATTCGAATGCGGCAACGAGCAGCACCGCGCGCTCGACAGGCGACAACTGCTCGATCGGCCGGTCGAGGCAAGGCGTAAGGTCGGCCGACAGCGCCGCGGACTCGCGGATCACCCCATGCAGGATCGCATCGAGGTGGTCCTTGTCGGCCTTGTCGAAGCCTTGCGCGCCGCGCAGCTGCGCATCGATTTCACCGGCGGGCGCGTCCGACAGCAGCCACTGGTACAGCCCCTGCGTGGCCAGCTCGCGGGAGCGTCGGCGGGCGCTCTTCATGCCTTGTCCTCTTCTTCGCCTTCGTCCTCGTCTTCATCCTCATCGCCGCCCAGCTGCTCGAGCGCGACCGACAGGTTCGCCATTTCCACGGCGACGCGCGCCGCGTCACGGCCTTTTTCGGTCATGCGGGCGACGGCTTGCTCGTCGGTGTCGGTGGTGAGCACCGCGTTGGCGACAGGAATGCCGAAGTCGAGACCGATGCGCGTAATGCCCGTGCCGCTTTCGTTCGAAACGAGCTCGAAATGGTATGTCTCGCCGCGGATCACGGCGCCAAGCGCGATCAGCGCGTCGAACTGGGCGCTCTCGGCGAGCTTTTGCAGGGCAAGCGGAATTTCGAGCGCACCCGGAACCGTGACGAGGAGGACATCCTCGCCCACGACGCCAAGCCGCTCGAGCTCTTCGATGCACGCATCGGCGAGGCCGTTGCAAACAGGTTCGTTAAAGCGCGATTGCACGATGCCGATGCGCAGGCCGTCGCCGTCGAGGTTCGGTTGGTATTGTCCGATTTCCATGTGGAAGTCCGTAAAAAGTGTGGGAAAGGCGCGCCGGATTTGGCAGGTGCCGGCGATTATGCGTTCACTGCCGCGGCGGCACCCGGCATGGGCACGAACCCCGTGACTTCGAGGCCATAGCCCGACATGCTGGAAAGCTTGCGCGGATTCGACAGCACCTGCATCTTGCCGACGCCGAGCTCGCGCAAGATCTGCGCCCCAATGCCGTAGGTCTTGAAATCGACCGGCCGGCGCTTGAGTTCGGCGGCTTTGTCTTTCTCGTCGAAGGCTTTGAAGACGTCGACGAGATGCTCTCTCGCGTCCGCGCAGTTCAGCATGACGATGACGCCAATGTCGCGCGCGGCGATTTCCTTCATCGCGGCATCGAGCGTCCAGGAATGCGTCGACGCGCCGACTTCGAGCAGGTCGAGCACCGACAACGGCTCATGCACCCGCACCGGCGTATCGCGTTCGGGCGACGGCTTGCCGCGCACGAGCGCGAGGTGCGGCGAGCCGCTCGGCTGGTCAAGATAGAGCACCGCGCGAAACGGGCCGTGCGCCGTTTGCATCGTGCGCTCGGCGACGCGCGTGACGATCGATTCGGTGCGGCTGCGGTAGTGGATCAGATCGGCGATCGTGCCCACCTTCAACCCGTGCTGCGCGGCGAACTCGATGAGATCCGGCAGCCTCGCCATCGTGCCGTCGTCCTTGATCACTTCGCAGATGACCGCAGCCGGCGTGAGCCCCGCGAGCGCGGTCAGGTCGCATCCGGCCTCGGTGTGGCCGGCGCGCACGAGCACGCCGCCAGGCTGCGCCGTGATCGGAAACACGTGGCCCGGCTGCACGATGTGCTCGGCCCGCGCATCGTGCGCAACCGCGGTGGCGATCGTGCGCGCGCGATCGGCGGCGGAGATGCCCGTCGTCACGCCCTCGGCCGCCTCGATGCTGACGGTGAACGCCGTGCCGTACTGCGTGCCGTTCTTGTGCGTCATGGGCGTCAGGTTCAACAGCCGGCAACGCTCCTGCGTGAGCGTGAGGCAGATCAGCCCGCGGCCGTAGCGGGCCATGAAGTTGATCGCTTCCGGCGTGACGAAGTCAGCCGCGAGGACGAGGTCGCCCTCGTTTTCGCGATCCTCTTCGTCGACGAGGACCACCATCCGGCCGGCCTTCAGTTCGGCGATGATCTCGGGAGTGGAGGCGAGGGTCATGTGGATGAGCTTGCGCTAGTAATTCAGGGAAGCGCGTATTTTACGCCACGCGCGCTTCATTCGATGTGCCATCGATGCCCGGCGCCCCATTCTTGCCTTCGAAGGCGCGGGGGCTCTGCTTCCCGGGGTGGTCGCGCATTCCCGCCCTTCTACCGGGCGCCTCACGCAAAGCGCGCTCGCTCGCTCATCGAGGACGTGCGCCGATGACGGCCTATTGCCCGTCTTCCCTCCGCCGTGTTTCGGCTCGGCATCAGCGAACGTTACGTAACACACCACCAATCCGCTCGACATTTTGGGACTTTTTACGGATTGCGGCCCGAACGCTGGCCGGCACAGTCCCAATACGGGCGCGGCAGTCCCGAGAGTCGGCACGCGCGCTCGGGGATGGCAACTGCGCTTGGCATGATCCATGCAGAGATGGCGCACCGCAATGCAGTGTCGGCGGCAACGAGGAAGCGAGAGCCAGCGGTCCTTCAAAACCGGTCTCATCGCTGGCGATCGGCGGGGACGACGTCACCAATCGCCCGATGAAGATAGGAGCGAAAACAATGAAGCAGGGCACGGAACAACGCCCCGGGGGCAAGAGCGGAAGCGATTCGGCAAGCGGCGGGGGAAGGGCGCGGGCGGGCAAGAGCACCTACGACGATCCAGAGGCCGTCGCCGTCGCGATGGCGACGCACGCGGTGCCGCTCGCGCCCGTGGTGCTGGCCGGCGGGGCAGGCACGCGGCTATGGCCCGTCTCGCGCGAGCAGCGTCCGAAGCAACTGATCGGCCTCATCGGGCCCGACACGCTGCTGCAAGCCACGGTGCTCCGTACGCGAGGGCTCGAGGCGACGCATGCGATGGCGGCGCCCATCGTCGTGTGCGGAGCGGAGCATCGGCTCGCCTCGGCCGAACAAATCAGTGGATGCGGCGTCAACGCGCGCTTCATCGTCG
>DASZGN010000232.1:0-4684 GCA_035938775.1 Trinickia sp. | reverse complement strand
ATTCCTTCGAATTCGAGTGCCGTTATCGCTCCATGCGCGGCCGGCGCGGCTGGCTGCGCGTGATCGGTCAGGCATATGGGGTGGCCGGCACATGCACGCTGCGCGGCACGGCGCTCGAGATCACGAAGCAGAAATCCGTCGAACGTGTGCGCGAACTCGAACATGCGTTCACGCTGCAACTGGCGACTGCCGCAAACGAGTTCGACATCGTCCAGCAATTGGTTGCCTCGCTCGTGAACGGCATGGACTGGGAGGCAGGGGCGTTCTGGCCGACCCAGGCGGGCCATAAGCAACTGCTTTGCGCGGTGCACGCTGCTCCGGTGCGCGAGCTCGAGCCGTGGCTGCTGGCGCGTGCGCATGCGTCGTCGATCGAGGAAAACGTGCCGGCCGAGCCTCGCTGGTGCGTCGGCCGCAACGGTGTCGTGAGTATCGGCGAGGTGCGCTGGCTCGCCGAGGCCGACATCGTCACGACGTTTGCGTTCCCGGTTCGCATCGGCCCGGTCGTGCTCGGCGTCGCCGAGTTCTATTCGCGCGAGCGGCGCCATGCGGAGCCGCAGGCGCTCGACATGGCGCGCTCGATTACGAGCCAGATGAGCCACTTCTTGCAGCGCCGCCAAGCGGAGGACAACCTGCACTTCCTCGCCAATCACGATGTGCTCACGGGCTTGCCGAATCGCTTGATGTTCAAGGAGCATCTCGAGGATGCGGTGATTCGCGCAGAGGCGGAGAACACGTCGCTGCATGTGCTCTTCATCGATCTCGACCGCTTCAAGGACATCAACGATTCGCTCGGGCACAACATCGGCGATCAGTTGCTGCGCGCTGTCGCGGAGCGCCTGAACGACGAGGTCGCGAGCGCGGACATGATCGCGCGGCTAGGCGGCGACGAGTTCATCGTGCTCGTCAAGGAGTGCAACGCGCGCGGATCGAACGTGCTTCATACGATCGATTCGATTCAGGCGTCGCTCGCGAAGCCGTTCTTCGTGGGCGGGATGCAGTTGCAAGTGAGCGCGAGCATAGGCGTAAGCGCGTTCCCCGGTGACGGCAACGATGCGCAAACGCTCCTCAAGCATGCCGACATTGCGATGTACGGCGCGAAGCAGCGCGGCAAGAACACCTATCAGATGTACTTGCGGCAGATGAGCATGTCGTTGCAGCGGCGCGTCGAGATGGAGGCGCAGTTGCGCCATGCGGTGGAGAACAACGAGTTCACGCTGGTCTATCAGCCCCGCGTGAATCTGCGCACTAACACGTGCACGGGCGTCGAGGCGTTGATCCGCTGGCACAACCCGACGCTCGGGCTCGTGATGCCGGGGGACTTCATCCCCCTTGCGGAGGAAACGGGCGCGATCGTGCCGATCGGCGCCTGGGTGCTGCGCGAGGCTTGTTTGCAGGCCGCGAAATGGCTTGAGCTCGGACTGGGGCCGATCCACGTCGCGGTCAATCTGTCGGCGCGGCAGTTCGCGGACCCGCATTTGCACGAGAGCATTCTCGATGCGCTCGATGAGGCGCATTTGCCCGGCGATCTGCTCGAGCTCGAGCTGACGGAAAGCATGGTCATGCGTCATCCCGAGCAGGCGGTGCGTTGGCTCACGAGCCTGAAGAAGACGGGCGTGCGGCTGTCGATCGATGACTTCGGCACGGGCTATTCGTCGCTCGCATACCTGAACCGTTTCCCGATCGATCTCGTGAAGATCGACCGGTCATTCATTCGCAATGTGCCCGACAGCCATAGCGACACGCAGATCACGAGCGCAGTCATCGCGCTCGGCCACAGCCTCGGCCTGACCGTCATCGCCGAGGGTGCGGAAACGCAAGCGCAGATCGATTTCCTGCGTAAAGAGGGCTGCGACGAAGTGCAAGGTTTCTTCTACAGCCGCCCCATTTCCGCCGCCGACGTGAGGAGTTTTCTCGATCGTCCGGCGGAAGCTGGTCCTTCATCACCGAAGTCGTCGACACGCAGCGCTCGAGGCATCGGCCTTAGACGCTCATACCACCCCTAACGGAGATACACCATGGAAAGACAAGCGCGAGATGTTGCCGGCATGTGGCGAGCCATCGACGAACTCGATTTAACTCGAATCAAGGCCAAGCTGCTGCACCGGAATCGAGGCGCGCTGACGTCGGAGGAAGCGGAGCGCGCCGAAGCGGGCTATCGGCAATTCCTGAAACTGGCGGCGAAGTTCCCGGAAGAAAACATCGTGCCGAGTGCGGAGGTGGACGAGTTCTGGCACATGCATATATTCGACACTCAGCGGTATGGCACCGATTGCGAACGCATTTTCGGGCACATGCTGCATCACGATCCGTATGGCGGCATTGAAGGCGGCGAAGACGAAGCGCATCACTTCGAGCTCGCGGCGGCGAGCCATGAACTCGCGTCGCGGGAGTTCGGCTGGGATCAGCAGGCGACGGCGTATGTGTCCGCCTCGGCATCCGCGTACTCGGTGCGGCCGTCGAGGGAGGCAGCGTCGGCGGCGTATAGCGTGAGGCCGCCGATGGGGGCAACGTCCGCCGCGTATTCTGTGCGGCCGTCGGTGTCCGCTGCGTATAGCGTGCGGCCGTCGATGGAGGCAGCGTCCGCTGCGTATTCCGTGAGGCCGCCGATGGAGGCATCGTCCGCTGCATATTCCGTGAGGCCGCCGATGGGCGTTTCATCCGCGGCGTACAGCGTGCGCCCCTCCACGACAGCGTTGAGCCTCGCCTGATGCCTCAGCGGCTGGTTCTCTCTCAAGGCCGGCCTTTCGCGTCGGACGCGGGGCATCGATCTGCATCAATTGCCCCCGCGCCCGGCACTTTTTTCCAGTAACGCTTATGCCGCGGATTTGCGCGAACCCTCGCGATGGATCGCTTCAGGCTTGACGCCCAGCCACTTTCTCTCGCGCGAGCTTGGCGATGATTTCCATCGCGCGATCGAATTCCGTGGTCTTGTCGAAGAAGTAGTCCGCGCCCGCCCCGAAGCTTGCAGCGCGGAATACCGGCGTAGCGTAGTTGGTCAGCACGATCGTGACGATCTGGTCCGTACGATCGCGCAGCGCATGCAGCAGATCGATGCCGTTGCAGTCGCTAAGCCGCAGATCGAGCACCACGACTTCCGCATCGGTTGCCTCGATGCCTTGAAGCGCCTGCTCCACATCCTCGGCAACGCCTACGATCTGTGCGAGCTCGCCGGACCCAATGTGCTTCGCTAGCCGCTCGCGCACAAGCGTCGAGTCTTCGACGACGAAGACCCTCAACGGCGATGAGGTGGTCGAGTTCATGGTCACAGTATCGTCACCCTCGCTCGAAATGGATATCGGTTCGGTAGGAACTTGGTGTAGGGCTTTGCGAAGTGGCGCGTAGGCCGTTTCCTACGGGCGATGCGGCGCCTTTTCGTGAAGCCCTCGCCGCACAGGATCGAAGGAAGCGCGCCGCGGACCGCTCACAGCTCGCCAGCGTCCTCAAAAAGCTTGTGCTCGATGGCGTAGCGCACGAGGGCCGCTTCGTGCGGCATCTGCATCTTCTCGAGAATGCGCGTCTTGTAGGTGCTGACCGTCTTGGCGCTCACGCATAACTCATGCGCGATCTCGGTGATCGTCTGCCCCGCCGAAATGCGCCGGAATACGTCGAACTCGCGGTCCGAAAGCCGCTGGTGCGGCAGCATGTCGGTCGGCTCGTTCAGGCTTTGCGCAAGACGCTCGGCCATCGCCAGGCTCACATACACGCCGCCCGCCGAAATCTTCGTCAATGCGGAAACGAGCTCCTTGCTCGCGCTTTCTTTCGTGAGATATCCCGATGCGCCTGCCTTGAACGCACGCACCGCGTATTGCTGCTCTGCGTGCATGGTCAGCACCAGAATGCGCAGTGTCGGCAGTTCGTCCTTGATCTGCTTCACAAGCTCCACGCCGTTGCGGCCCGGCATCGACAAGTCCAGCACGAGCACGTCGGCCGGCGTCGAGCGTACGAGCGCGATTGTCGTCGGGCCATCGTTCGCTTCGCCCGCGATTTCGAAGCCGCTCGTGCCTTCAAGAATATGGCGCAGTCCGTCGCGCACGAGAGCATGGTCGTCAGCCAGCAGCACTTTCGTCATGGCAAGGCCTCTTCCTGTTGTATGGCGGCAAGCGGCAGCACGACCGTAATGGCGAAGCCCTGCTGAGCCGCTGTCTCGATCGAAACCGAACCCCCTAAGATATGCACGCGCTCGCGAATGCCGAGCAAACCGAACTTCTCCCCACGTCCTTCGGTGTCGGCCGCTCCGGTTGCGCCCTGTCCGTTGTCCGCAAGTCGCATCGAGCACTGCTCGCCTTCGATGGCAAGCGTGATCGTCACGCGCGTCGCTTCGGCGTGCCGCGCCACGTTCGCCAGCGCCTCTTGCATGATGCGAAAGACCGTGGTTGCGCCGTTGCGCGAGAAAAGGACATCGCCGGGGTCGATGCGACGCTCCACTTCGATGCCGTAACGTGTCGTGAAATCGTTGATGAGCCATTCGATTGCCGGCATGAGGCCCAGGTCGTCGAGCATCACCGGCCGCAGATCGGCCGCGATGCGCCGCAACGAGCCCACCGTCGAGTCGATCAGCCGGCGCATGCCATTGAGCAGCGAGAGCACGTTGGGCGGCGTCGGCGCACTGCCCGTAAGCGCCTGCTCGACCGATGACAAGTCCATCTTCAATGCCGTCAGCTGCTGCCCGAGATCATCGTGCAGT
>DASZGN010000231.1:0-3545 GCA_035938775.1 Trinickia sp. | reverse complement strand
CACGACCGCGACCTCAACGCTGCGCGCAACGTTTTGGCCGCCGGACTGGCGGTGTCAGCCCATGGAGAAAGCGTAAATCCCATGTCTCTTTGAGATGATGTTCGGTTGCATTCAGTGAAGTGGGAATCCCCTCCCTTCAGGGAGGGGAGCAGTCAAGATCGTCTCGCGGCCCGCCGCTCACGGGTAGCAGTAGGAGTCCGACGACGCGTCGCCGCCTTGGAGCCGGATCTGATGCGGCCGATGCGTGCCTGGCCATTCAAGGTAAAAGTCGCGGTCGAAGGAAAGGCCGCCGTCGGGCGCGGCGTCGAGCTTCACCATCCAGCCGTTGATGCCGTCCGGATAGAACTGCTCGTCGATGGCGCCATAGAGCGAGTTCGTGAAGTAGACGCGGCGGCCGTCGCGGCTCACCTCGACCATCTGCGGGCCGCCGTTGAGCGGCCGGCTGTTCGCGCGCGGATGCGGCGCGCGCGAGACGATTCCGCCGATGCGTACCGAGCCCGTGAGCTCCGGGCGCTGCGGGTCCGACACGTCGTAGCGACGCATCTCGCCCGTGCCCCAGCAGGCGACATAGAGGAACCGGTCGTCGAGCGACAGCGCGATGTCGGTAACGAGCGGGGGCACGGCGCCAAAGCCCTTGAGCATCGGCGGCAGCCGGGCGGGGTCGGCCGGCTCGGCCGGAATCTCGATGATTTTTCGCGCGGCCCACGTGTCGCCGTCGCGGTACCAGGTCCAGATGGACGCCGACAGATCCTTCAAGCTGATGACCGAGTTGACGAAGCCGTACGCCTTCGTCGGGTTGTGCGCGGGGCGAAGCTCGAAGACGAGCTGGTTCTCGGCGCCGAAGTCGATCGTCTGCTTGTGCTTGCGCGTGTTCAAGTCCCAGAAATGCAGCTGATGGCCATATTGGCCGCCGAGCAGCACTTCGGGCACGAGGCCGTTCTCGAATGTTGCGGGCAGTCCCCATTCGCTCGACACGAGCGTATCGAAGCCGAGGTGCCACCACGCGTCGTAGGCGAGCTTCTGCGGGCCGCGGTCGATTTCCCATTGGCCCCGGATGTCGAATGTTTCGTGATCCATGAGGAAGATGCCGCCAGGCGCGTCGCCCTCGGTGTTCGCAAGCGAGACGACGTAGATGCCTTGCGGTCCGCAATGCACGGTGTGCGGGCGCGTATAGCCCGCTTTGCTGGCGACTTCCTGCGGCTCGAGCACGCGCACGATTTTCGGGTGGCGCGGGTCGGGCTTCGTATCGAGGATATGGATGCGCGACGAGCGCAAGCCGGGCACGACGAGATAGCGCCGCTCCGTATGCGGATGCGGCGCATTCGGGCAAAGGCATGAGCTGCAGGCGTTCCAGCCGAAATGATGCAATTCGTCGCCGAGATTGGGCATCGGCACGCGATTGATGATGCTGCCGTACTTCGCCGAGCCCGGATCGACATCGACGACGGCGATTTCGTCGGGCGCTTTGCGCGATGGGTCGAAGCTCGCGACATAGGCGATCGTTTCTTTCGGGGCGTCGGCGGCGAGCCGCGCGGACGGGTAGAACGTCGGGTCGGGTTTCCAGGACGACATGTGCCTCTTCCTTTTCGTAGAAGCGGAGACGTTTATCGTAGGAGTCGATGAGCCCGAAAATCAAGAAACTTAATTTGATTTTCGCGAAATCCGCCTGAGGGAACGATCCGTCACCGGCGGCCTATTCATTATGAGGATAGGCAATTAAAACCGTTTTATGGTTTTTTTAAATATGCTAATTCGGCTTCGTGATTTTAAAAAAACGTCCCGCCGTCTCGGCGCACCGGGGCGCCGCGACGCTTGAATGCCAAAGCTACAGCGCGACCTGTGCGGAGCCGGCCTGGCGCAGATAGAGAGAGACCGACAGCACGGCCGCGGCGGCTGCGGCGATTGCCGCCACGAGAAACACCGATGGGTAGCCGAACACGCCCGCCACATAGCCGGCAAGTGGCCCCATCACACCGAGCGACAGGTCGAAGAACACCGAGTAGGCCGCGAGCGCGGCACCCCGGCTCGCGGGCGGCACCAGCTCGACCGCTTCGACGCCGAGCGCCGGGAACACGAGCGCGAAGCCGAAGCCCGTCAAGGCGGCGCCCGCGAGCGCGGCGTGCGGCGTGTGCGCGAGCCAAAGCAGGAGCAAGCCCGCGCACTCGAGCGAAAGCGAGACAACGGCCACGCGAGAGCCGCCGTAGGTCCGAATCGCGTTGGCAAAGAGAAGCCGCGCACCGACGAAGAAGGTGCCGAACAACGTCAACGCGAGTGCCGCGTGCGACCAGCCCCGGGCGGTGTAGTAGAGCGCAATGAACGTCGCGATCGAACCGAATCCGGCCGTGCCGAGCGCGAGACCCAGGCCGTGCGGCAGCACGCGCACGAACACGCTCGCGTAGCCCATGCGCTCGCCGTGCACGAGCGGCACGGGCGCAATCCTTCGGGTGAGAACGACGCCGAATGCGGCAAGCGCGATGGTGGCGGCGCCGAGCGTCCAATGGCCGAATGCATGCGAGAGCGTGGCGCCGAGGGGCGCGCCGATCGCGAGCGCCCCGTAGGTGGCGATGCCGTTCCACGAAATCACGCGTGCGTTGTGGGTCGCGCCGACGCGCCCGATGCCCCACAGAATCGCGCCCGTGCCGACGCAGCTTTCGCCGAAGCCGAGCGTGAGCCGGCTTAACGCGAGCACGGCGAGACTGACGACCGGCCACGCCGCGCAAGCCACGGCGGCGAGGAGCAGCGCACCGCTCGCGCCGCACGCGGCGAGGCCGATCATGACGGTGCGTTTCGGGCCGATGGTGTCGGCGAAGCGTCCCGCCTGAGCCCGGGAAAGCAGTGTCGCGACGTACTGCACGCTGATCGCGGCGCCTGCGAGCACGGAACCCAGGCCGAGCTCGTCGTGCACGAATCCTGGCAGCACGGGCAACGGCAGCCCGATGGCGAAATAGCAGATGAACGTGAAGAAAACAACGGGGACGATCCGCGCGGTGGCCGCGCGATCGGAAAGAGGGGGAGCGGAAGCGGCGGACATGGGCTTGGGCAGTCGAGCAGCGCGAAACGACAAGGGAAAACCGCACTTGCAACGCGGTGTCGGCTGCGGCAATAGCGCGCATTGTCCCATGGAACCGGTTTTTATGCACGTACATAAAACAGTGCCGGAGCGAACGGGATTCGTCGGGGCAGCGCGTTGTTCCCAGGTTGCGCGAGTGTTATTCGTGCAACGCTTTATTCAAAGGTGGGCGCTGTTTGTTTTCTCACTATTTGCTGCAATGAAAATTAAATTGGATGAAACAGGAAATTGCTTCGCACGCTGCTGGAACCCATTGAAGTCGACTTCGTGTCAGATTTTACGGATATCGCCGTGGACGAAGCATGGGCGCGGTTTTCATATGCGATGACACGAGCGATGAGGTCTTCATCGTGCGGGCGACAGACGCGGAAACTTGAAAAGGGAGCTCGCGCGTGCGGTGCAATTGAGCACATGGCTCATGGCTCATGGCGCAGGCGAATGTCGAGTTGGGCGATATCCCGTATGCTTCCTGCTT
>DASZGN010000230.1:0-7668 GCA_035938775.1 Trinickia sp. | reverse complement strand
GGCCGCGGCCGCCGCCTCGTCGGCGCTTCCGAGGCGCGCGCTCGCGGCCGCCCTGCGCGAGCAACTCGTCGCGCCCGGCGGCGTCCGCCTCGATGAAGGCCGTCCACCATTGGCCGATCGACGGATCCAGTTCGCCCGATTCGCAGCGCAGCAGGAGAAAATCATAACCCGCTCTAAATCTTTGGTGTTCGATGAGCTTCAGCGCACTGCGGCCCGCGCGCTTTTCGAGGCGCGACTGCAAGCCCCAGATCTCGCGCATGTCCGCCGAAAACCGCTTGTGGATCGCGAGCTTTTCGGTCTGCATGTCGAGCACGTCGTCCATCGCCTGATGCAGCGCGGGCACCGGATATTCGCCGGTGCCCTCGTATTGCTGCGCGCGCTGCTGCACGTCGTGCCACAAGAGCGTCGCGAACAGGAACCCCGGCGAGACGGGCTTGCCCGCCCGCACGCGCGCATCGGTGTTGTTGAGCGCCAGCGTGACGAACGATTCGCCGTGCGGCTGCTCGAGCACGACATCGAGCAGCGGCAGCAGGCCGTGGTGCAGCCCTTCCTTGCGCAACTGCTGCAAACACGCGAGCGCATGGCCCGAGAGAAGCAGCTTCAGCATCTCGTCGAAAAGCCGTGCGGCGGGCACGTTGTGGATGAGATCGGCGAGCGGCTGGATCGGCGCGCGCGTCGCATCGTCGATCTCGAAGCCGAGCTTCGCCGCGAAGCGCACGACGCGCAGCATCCGTACCGGATCTTCGCGGTAGCGCGTCGCCGGGTCCCCGATCATGCGCAGCAAGCGCGTGCGCATATCGGCCATCCCGTTGTGATAGTCGAGCACCGTCTGCGTGGCGGGATCGTAGTACATCGCGTTGATCGTGAAGTCGCGCCGCGTCGCGTCTTCATGCTGCTCGCCCCAGACGTTGTCGCGCAGCACGCGGCCGCTCGCATCGACGGCGTGTGTGCGGCGATCGAGCTCGTCGCGGCGCAGGCGTTTGGCCGGTGCGGCGTCCGCTGGCGCCGCCGGCGGCGGATCGACCAGTGCGCGGAACGTCGAGACTTCAATGATTTCCTGCCCGAACTGCACGTGAACGATCTGAAAGCGCCGTCCGATCAGGCGCGCGCGGCGAAAGAGGCGTTGCACTTCGTCGGGCGTGGCGTCGGTGGCGACGTCGAAATCCTTCGGCGCGATGCCGAGCAGCAGATCGCGCACGGCCCCGCCGACGATGAACGCCCGAAAGCCCGCCTCCTGCAGCGTATCCGTCACGCGCACCGCGTTGCGCGAAATGAGTTCGGGATCGATGCCGTGTACGTCGGACGAAAGGATGACGGGCGCATCGGGTTCGCGCACGTCGGCGCTTTTGGGGGCGCGCAGCGTCTTGCGGCGCGGCTTGGCCGGGCGAGCGGCGGGCTCCGAAGCGCTCGAGTCGAGCGGCGCGCTCGCTGGCACGTCGTCGAGCGTGTTCTCTGGCGCGGCCGTGTCCTGGCCAAACAGCTTGCGGATGAGTTTCTTGATCACGAGGGTTGGAAAAGATCGAGGATGCGCCAGCCCTTGGCCTCGGCATGGGCGCGCAGCGTGGCGTCGGGATTGGTCGCGATCGGATCGGTGACTTTTTCGAGCAGCGGGATGTCGTTGTGCGAATCGCTGTAGAAGTAGCTGCGCTCGAAATCGGCCCAGGTCTTGCCGAGCGAGGCGAGCCAGGCTTCGGCGCGCACGATCTTGCCCTCGCGGTAGCTCGGCGTGCCGGTGCCGCGGCCCGTGAACGGCGAGTGCGGCTCACCGTCCACGGTTTCGACTTCGCAGGCGATCAGCGTGTCGATACCGAACGCATCGGCGATCGGCCGCGTGATGAATTCGTTCGTCGCGGTGACGATGCAGCACAAATCGCCCTGGTCCTGGTGCGAGCGCACGAGTTCGAGTGCGGCCGGCACCAGCGCGGGCTTGATGACTTCATGCATGAACTGCTCATGCCAGGCCGTGAGCTGCGCGCGCGAATGCTTTGCGAGCGGCGTGAGCATCGTCGTCAAGTAAGCATGGATGTCGAGCTGGCCGGCCTTGTAGTCGGCATAGAAACGATCGACATCGCGCATGAAGGTTTCGGCATCGACAATGCCGAGCTTGACCATGAAGTGGCCCCACTCGTGATCGCTGTCGGTGGGGATGAGCGTGTGATCGAGGTCGAAGAGAGCAAGATTCGTCATGAGGGGGCATTTTACTTGAAGCGGCTCGCCGGGGCGGGCGAGCCCTCCGGGAGGGCATCCCCCAGGAGGTCTACCTTCGCGCCGGAGGAAGTGGCATTGGGCCATGGGGCATCCCCCAATCCCCCAAGGGGACTTCCTTCGGGGCGGGGGACTTCCTTCGGGGCGCCGGTCACCGCGGGCTGCGCGAGCATCGTGCGCAAAAGCGGCAGCGTGATCGCGCGCTTTTGCTCGAGCGAGAAGCGGTCCAGCGCGTCGAGCAGGGCCATGAGGCTTGGCATGTCGCGCCTGAAGTGCGTGAGCAGGTAGGCGGGCACGTCTTCCGCGAGCGCGATGCCGCGCTCTTTCGCGGCGTGCTTGAGCACGGCGGCCTTGCGCTCGTCGGGCAGCGGTGCGAGATGGAACACGAGCCCCCAGCCGAGGCGCGTGCGCAAGTCTTCGCGCACGCCGAGCGCGATCGGCGCCGCATTGCCCGTCGCGACGAGCGCGCTCGACGGATGCGCGCGTACTTCGTTGAACAGGTTGAAGAGCGCGATTTGCTGCGCGCTCGAGAGCTTGTCGCAATCGTCGACGGTGTAGATCGACACCTGAGCGTCGAACGCGAACGCGGCGAGCGCGCTTTGCGGGCCGAGAAAACGCGTGCGACCCGGCGCTGCGCTATGCACGAGCGCCGACAGCAGATGGCTGCGTCCGCTGCCCGCGTCGCCCCAGACGTAGAACGTGCGGTCGGCGAGGGGGCCCGCGGCGAGCGCGCTGTCGAGCTCGGCGAGCCGCGCGACGAGCTCGGCGTTGGCGCCGGCAAAGAAGTTGTCGAACGTCGACGGCGGCGGTGTGCCGAGATCGAGCGCGAGTTGGCGATGCACAGTCACAATCGAATGTGGGGTCGTTCAGTTATCAATCAGTTTTTGTAGAGCGCGCTTGCCAAATACTCGCGGCGCACTTCGCGCAGCGCGGTCGAGATGATCGCGCTCACGGGCAGCGCGAGCAGCACGCCGAAAAAGCCGAACAGCTGGCCGAACGCGAGCAGCGCGAAGATCACGGCAAGCGGATGCAGGCCGATGCGTTCGCCGACGAGCCGCGGCGTGAGAAAGAAGCCTTCGAGAATCTGGCCGATGCCGTAAATGACGGCGATCGCGCCGAAGCCGTACCAGTTGCCGAATTGCAGCAGCGCGGCGACGAGCGCGAGCGCGAGGCCCGTCGCAAAGCCCACGTACGGAATGAACACGGCAAGACCGGTGAATACGCCGATGGGCAGCGCGATCTCGAAGCCGGCGACCGTCAGCGCGATGCTGTAGAACGCGGCGAGCACGCCCATCACGAGCAACTGGCCGCGCAAATATTGGGAAAGCGTGCTGTCCATCTCGACCGCGAGCTCGAGCATCTTCGGCAGCCAGCGTCGCGGCACGAACCCCGAAACGCGGGCGAGCATCGTATTCCAGTCGTAGAGCAGGTAAAACAGCACGAGTGGCACCAGCACGACGTTGCTGATCACGGTGATCGCCACGTTGCCGCTCGTGCGCAGCGAGTTCCATGCGGCGAGCGCGACCGTTTGGGCGCTGCCTTCGATTTGGCTCGACAGAAGGTCGCGCAGGCTGGAGAAATCGAACACGTTGCCGAGGCCCAGAAAGGCAAGCTTCGGCTGCACCCAGTCGTGCAGATGCGCGATAAGCCCGGGCACCTGGCGCTTGATCTCGGGCGCTTCCTTTTGCACGACGGCGAGCACGAGCAGGATGAGCAACGAGGCGAGAACCGCGAAGACGAGCATCATGACGAGCGCGGCAAGGCTGCGCGGCACCCGATGCCGCACGAGCCAGGCGACGCCGGGCTGAAGGATGTAGGCGAGAATGGCCCCGAGCAGAAACGGCGTGAGCACGGGGCGCAGCAGCCAGAGCAGGATGCCGAGACAAAGCGCGATGGTGGCCCAGAAGAGGGCTTGGCGCTGATACGGCGTGAGAAGCGGAGAGGTTTGCGACAAGAGCGTTTCCCCAGATGTCGAAAGAGGGTGAATTCGAGCCAGCCGGCCGGCATCGGGTAAAATCGCATTTTACCGACCTTCTCGCGCTTCCCCATGAATCAACCGAAATCCGCTCCGGATGCCCACACCCAAGATCAAGGTTTGTCGTATCGCGACGCGGGCGTGGATATCGAGGCCGGCGACGCGCTCGTCGATGCGATCAAGCCCTTTGCGAAGAAGACGCTGCGCGACGGCGTGCTCGGCGGCATCGGCGGGTTCGGCGCGCTCTTCGAGGTGCCCAAGAAGTATCGCGAGCCGGTGCTCGTGTCCGGCACCGACGGCGTGGGCACGAAGCTCAAGCTCGCGTTTCATCTGAACAAGCACGATACGGTCGGCCAGGATCTCGTCGCGATGAGTGTCAACGACATTCTCGTGCAGGGTGCCGAGCCGCTTTTCTTCCTCGATTACTTCGCCTGCGGCAAGCTTGACGTGGGCACCGCGGCTACCGTCGTGAAGGGCATCGCCGAAGGCTGCGAGTTGGCCGGCTGCGCGCTGATCGGCGGCGAAACCGCCGAGATGCCGGGCATGTATCCGGACGGCGAGTACGATCTCGCGGGCTTCGCGGTCGGGGCGGTCGAGAAGAGCAAGATCATCGACGGCAGCACGATCGCCGCGGGCGATGTCGTGCTGGGGCTCGCCTCGAGCGGCATCCATTCGAACGGCTTTTCGCTCGTGCGCAAGATCATCGAGCGCGCGAACCCGGATCTTTCGGCCGATTTCCACGGCCGCTCGCTCGCCGATGCGTTGATGGCGCCCACGCGCATTTATGTGAAGCCGTTGCTTTCGCTGATGCAGACCCTCACCGTGAAGGGCATGGCGCACATCACGGGCGGCGGACTCGTCGAGAACGTGCCGCGCGTGCTGCCGGAGAACCTCACCGCCGAGCTCCATAAGTCGGCGTGGCCGCTGCCTCCGCTCTTTGCGTGGTTGCAGCAGCACGGTGGTGTGGCCGACGCGGAAATGCACCGCGTGTTCAACTGCGGCATCGGTATGGCCGTGATAGTTGCGGCGGGGGATGCTGATGAAGCTGTGCGTCAGCTGAGCGCTGCGGGCGAGCAGGTTTGGAAGATCGGTACCGTGCGTGCAAGCGGCGAAGGCGAGGCGCAGACGGTTGTGGTTTGATGCGTTGCTAAATTGCTGATTCGAAGAACCGCTTGGGTTGGGCCAGGCGGTTTTTTTTTATGGGTTTCGTATTTGTTGGCTAATGTTTGGCGCCCTGAGTGTGTGGGTCGATGGACTCATGTCGACCCATCAGCGACACTCGGATATTCCCCGGTAACGTCCGCTTCGCACCTGTTTTGCGACCGCGCACGACGTCTCGCGCAACACGCTGCGGGAAGCGCTGGGTCTTGTGCCGCGAAGGGCTCGCGGTGCATTACCGGCATCGCGGCGTGATTGTGCGTACCCTGACGCGCCACGATGTGCGTGACAGGCGTAGCCTGTCCGCATGTCTTATGAAGGAGTCTCCCTCATGTTGAACTACCCCGCCGCCTATCAGTCCACCAAGGGATCCGCCCTCGACCCCGACAAAGCGTTTTATCAGCGCATTGCCTCTGAGCACGATACCCGCACCCTGGTCGAATCCATCGTCGTGCCGATCCGTTCGGGTCAGGCGTGGACCGTGCCGGCCGGTCACGTGTTCCGGATTGTGACGATCGAAGGCCCGCAAGTCGCCGACCTGAACATGTGGAACCAGCACAACCCGCGCGAGCGCATGTGGGCCTCGCGCACCCGCCAGTTGCAACAGGCGCACGTCAGCACCTACGACCGTCTTTGGTCGACCCTGCCGTTCCTGCGTCCGATGGTGACCATCACGGACGACAGCCTAGCCGACTACGGCGTCGACGAGCATGGCGGCCGCGTTCACGACCTGCTCGGCACGCGTTGCGATCCGTACGTGAACCGCATGCTGACTGGCGAGGATTTCCATTTCCACTGCCACTCGAACCTGACGCGCGCAATCGCTCCGTATGGGTTGACCGAATACGACGTGCACGACGTGCTGAACGTGTTCCAGTGCACCGGGCTGAATCTCGAAGACAAGTACTTCATGAAGGCATGCCCCGCGAAGAAGGGCGATTACCTCGAGTTCTTCGCGGAAATCGACCTGCTGTGCGCGCTGTCGACCTGCCCGGGCGGCGATCTGTCGTTGCCGATGTGGGGGCCGGACGCGCGCGATCCGCTGGAGGTATGCCGTCCGCTCGGCATCGAGATCTACCGGCTCGCTCCGCAGATGCTGGAGGGATGGACCTCACCCCCGGTCGCCGCGTACAAGGGGCAGCACGGGATGACGTTGGCGCAGCCGCAGTGGAAGAGTGGGTGTTGAGCATTAGTGGCAGGAGGGTTCGGAAAGTCAGCGGATAAGCTATCCGAAGACCCGAGCCCATGCCGCCCGAAGGCGTCGCGCGCGGTCTTCAAAGAGATATGAGGCCGCCAGCGCCAAGAGACCTGAAACAGCACCCGTCACGATGTGCTCGATGCGGTAGTGATTCGCGTGCGAGTAGGCGTCGCCTATCGTTGTCAGGAAGCCAACGACCAGCGCATTGCCGTATCGATGCGCGTAGAGTTTCGCCGCAGGCGTGAAACTCAAAAGTACGGCCAGGAGTCCGGTAAGCAGACCTGTATGAAATGCAACCGTCCAGTGGGGAAGGCTCATGACATTGCCCCAGCTCCCCGGCATGCAGGTCATGCACGCACTGGTCGGCTGCCAGAAACGCTGGATAAACAGCCTGGCGCGGCGCTTCCACTCGGTTGACATGATGCATTCCCATCAATGCCGTTGTCACGGCCGACGCCACCCTACGTATCGTTGAAGCGGTTTCCTAGCCTTTTAATGAGCTTGCCGTCCTCGTCACGGATGGGTTAGCTGGGCGCTGTAGAGGCCGAGCAATAACGTGGACATTGTGGAATACTACTCCACGCGATTGGACGGCCGCCGTTTCGACCGGGACCGGAATTTGGCCCTTGCGTTTATCAGTGCGGCGCCATCCATGACGGGCATCCAACGAGCGCTGCCGCGCGAAGTCGGCGTCCGGACTCGACCCCTGAACCGCCGTTCGGACTCGCGCCACCGTAACGGGCTCGAGCGTGCACGACGTAACGTGCAGCGAACACGCAACGAGCCGCAAGGTCCACCGCTGGAGCCCATGTCATGACTACCGATCCGTCCAAGTACGCCCCGATCAGTTGCGCGTTTCACGACCTGCTGGAGGCGCACGCGACTACGCGCAAGCTGGTGCAGATACGCTTTCGCGACGCAGAGGGCGAAATGCAACTTCGCAGCGCAACCATCACCGATGTGTTCGCCCGAGAGGGCGCCGATTACCTCTCGATGAGCACGGGTGAGACGTTGCGCCTCGATCGCCTCATGGAAGTCGACGACGCCAAGTTGGCCGATTATTGAATCGCAGCGAACTCGAACGACGGCCGCCGCGCTCCGGGCCAACCGTGGCGATAGCAGCATGCAGGCG
>DASZGN010000229.1:0-3988 GCA_035938775.1 Trinickia sp. | reverse complement strand
ACAACCCCCGATGCGCCGTCCGACGCCCGCTACCAGCTCTGTTTCATTGTGCAACCCCTCGCGTAGCCGTAACAGGTTTCGCGATACGGTGCTTCGGTCAAAATCGGCACGCCATTGGGAAACGCCTTACGGGTAATCCCTCTGACAATATCAGGCGCCGACTGTGCTTGGACGGCAATCACGCGCCGCAGCCCTCCGCCGCATTGCTCCAGACAAATGCTTCGGAGAACTGCAGATTGCGGCCTAGCACCCGCGCTCGATGGCGACTCTGATCGAATGCACGCTGCAAGCATGCGCGTGCGGCTATCGATGCCTCAACTGATTGAACGCAACCGCCGATTAGTACGCGCTCAAATCTTCAGCCACGCAAGTAAGACGAATCGCCATGGCTGCACGGTACGTCGCTAACAAGCAGCTTTCCGTTCGCAATCGCACCCATACGTCTTAGAGTTTGGCGCAATAGGGCAAACCCCCGCTCGTGTCGCTCTCAACGACTCATGTCTCAACAATGAGTCATTCGCGACGCGCACGACTTTTTACAACCTTCGGCGCTTTCGTATCGCTCGTGCATCGATAAACCGCAATCAGCCGATGTGAGAAAGCCCCGCTTCAGCAAGCGGCTGGTAGCGCTGCCGCGCACTCGCGAAGGACTTCCATTTGGGTCTGATGAAAAGAGGCTGACGCAGCAATACATGTTCGCTGTGCAACACAAGTGAATCAATTTGGGCCACCGCCACCTGCTCGCGTGCGGCGCGACGCGGCGTTCAATTCATATCACCAGCCGCTGAGCGGCGCCTCCAAAGCCCAATTCAATCAAGGGGTTGAGGGAGTGACTCGCGGGCGTTCCGGCATCCCTCACGCAGGGCTTGGCATTGTGCATATTTGAAACAAAAAGGTGTGCTGGCCCGCATGGACTGCATCGTCATATCGTTCGCGACACGCCGGATAGGGCTCTTCAGGGGCTTGGCACGATCCTCGCTGAACTCGACGCACGACTGAGCGCTGCCGCACAGACAGCGCAAGGGCCAGGATTAGGCCACCCAATGCTCTGAACTAAGGCACACAGGCATTGGATGTCATTCGCGAGGTGTGCCGCACCGAATCAGCAACAAGAAGCCGCAGAGCACGAGCGCGAAGCGCACGACGTGCTCTCCATTCGAGGACCGATCATGTTAACCCTACAATCCGACCTTCACGGCAACCACCTTCTCGGCGCACTGCCGTCGCACGAATGGCAGGCGCTGACGCCCCATCTGGAATTGGTCCACCTTCGCACAGAACAGTTGCTTTGCGACTGCGGCCATAAGATTCATCACGTGTACTTCCCGACGACGGCGATCATCTCGATCCTGTCGATGATGGAAGATGGCGGCTCAGTCGAGCTTGCGGCTGTGGGTCGCGAAGGAATGACGGGCGTACAGGTGCTGACCGGCGGCGAAACGATGCCGAGCCGCGTTCAGGTGCAATGCGCGGGCTTCGCTTACCGTATGAGCGCGCAGCAGTTGAAGATCGAATTCGCCCGCTCGGATTTGCTGCGCCGGCTAATGCTGCTCTACATGCAGGCACTGCTCACGCAAGTCGCTCAGACTGCGGCGTGCAATCGTCATCATTCGTTGAGCAAGCAATTGTGTCGGTGGCTGCTGATCGAAATCGACCGGGCCGCGACAAACGAGTTGGCCGTCACGCAACAGCTCATCGCCGACATGCTCGGCGTGCGCCGCGAAGGCATTACGGAAGCTGCGGGGAAACTGCACGAGCAGGGCTTGATTCATCACAGCCGAGGCCACATCAAGGTCCTCGACCGCAAAGGGCTCGAGGCCCGCGCATGCGAGTGCTACGGCCTCGTCAAGCGCGAATTCGACCGTCTGCTGCCGAGCTTGCATCAGACGAATACGAATACGAATACGGTGAGTTGAGCGCGGTGCGGCATCGCGCGCGCGATGCCGCTGCGGAGTGTGATTGCGCTTATCGCGCGTTCAGATCAGAGCGCATGCGCGCGTGGGCCTCGTAGAGTGCGGCAAGCATGCCAATATGCGCACGCTCTTCGGCGGCTTCGGCTTCGGTCATGCCACCGCACGCCTGGCCGCCCACGATGATGCCGAGACTCAGCGCGTAGTTGCCCGCGAACGAGGTGGGAGGAGCATCCGGCTCCTTCAGTCGGGCATAGGACGTGTCCAGGGCCTGTCGGAGTTCGTGTTGCATGTTTGGTAAATCCTTGAAACGTGATGCACACCGCGCGCGAAAGGCGGCTCGGCGTGCATGCTTTTACCGCAGCCCGCGATAGTCGATCGTCTCGACGCCGTGTTCGGCGCCGAGCAGGCACAAATCGGCGCCGCGGTTCGCGAACAGGCCCACCGTCACAACGCCTGGCCATCCGTTGATGGTGGCCTCGAGTGCGCGCGGGTCGGTAATCCGCAGACCTTTCACGTCGATGATCTCGTTGCCGTTATCCGTAATGTAGGGCGAGCCGTCCTTTTGCACGCGCAAGATCGGCACGCCGCCGGCCGCCGTCACGCATCGGCCGATCGCGGTGCGCGCCATCGGCACGACTTCCATCGGCAAAGGGAACGCGCCAAGCACGGCGACGCGCTTTGAAGCATCGGCGATGCACACGAATACATCGGACACCGACGCGACGATTTTCTCGCGCGTGAGCGCGCCGCCTCCGCCCTTGATCATGGCCCCGCTCGCATCGATTTCGTCGGCGCCGTCGACATACACCGGCAGCGACTCCACATCGTTCAGATCGAACACCTTGATGCCATGCTGGGCAAGGCGTGCCGTCGTGGCGACGGAGCTGGACACCGCGCCGCGATAGCGCTGCTTATGCGCGGCCAGCGCGTCGATGAAGCAGTTCGCGGTCGAGCCGGTGCCGACGCCGATGATGGCACCTTCGGGAACGTGTTTCAGTACGTAGTCGGCGGCGGCCTGGCCGACCAGCCGCTTGAGTTCGTCTTGAGTCATGGAGGCGGGAAAACGCGGGCGAAAGGCGCAATTTTACCGGAGAAGCGGAGCGTATCGTATTCACCGGTACCGCTTGCGTGCTCACGATGTCGCGATGGGCCGCTTGGGGCCCAAAGCAAGCAATGGGATCCATGGAGCGCGCTCGCCCCCTACGCCGAGCGCGATCGTTCAGGATCGTTATCGTATCGTTCGGACTACTATCGATTACTTCTTGGCGAACCCGCGCTGCCGCACCGCCTCGAACAAGCACACGCCGCTTGCCACCGACACGTTCAAGCTCTCGACTGTCCCCGCCATCGGAATGTGCATGACTTCGTCGCACGTATCGCGCGTGAGGCGGCGCATACCCTCGCCTTCCGCGCCCATCACGACCGCGACGGGGCCGTCGAGCTTCGTTTCATATAGACCAGCGGGCGCATCGCCGGCCGTGCCCACGACCCACACGCCCGCATCCTTCAACTCGCGCAGCGCACGCGCGAGATTCGTGACGGTGATGTAGGGCACCGTATCGGCTGCGCCGCTTGCGACCTTCGCAGCGGTCGCATTGAGCCCCACCGCCCGATCGCGCGGCGCGATCACCGCATGGGCGCCCGCCGCATCCGCCACGCGCAGGCATGCGCCCAGGTTGTGCGGGTCCGTCACGCCATCAAGAACGAGCAGCAGCGCGGATCCGTCGATGCCGTCCAGAAGTTCCGCCAGATTCTGTGCAAGCGGCAAGTCGCTCGCGCGGGCAACGACGCCTTGGTGACGCTCGGTGTGCGCAAGGCCCCAAAGGCGGGTCTCATCCGCCGCGATCAAGCGCACGCCCGCCTCCTTCGCGGTCTGCAGGAAATCCTGCATGCGGCGATCACGGCGCGTCGCGTCATAAAACACTTCTTCGACAGTCGACGCATCGTGCCGCAAACGCGCGGTCACCGCATGAAATCCGTAGAGAACCTTGAGACGTGCCATAGCTGAGTTGAAACAACCTTTGTGAGTGCGGGCAGATGGCACCGCGTGCGGCCAGCGCCGCCACGGCATATCG
>DASZGN010000228.1:0-2474 GCA_035938775.1 Trinickia sp. | reverse complement strand
ATCTTCACGCCCGCCAGCGAATTGGCGACCGCCATGCCGAGGTCGTTGTGGCAGTGCACCGAGAAAATCGCCTTGTCCGAATTCGGAATGCGCTCGCGCAGCGTCTTGACGAGGTTGCCATAGAGCTCGGGCACACCATAGCCGACCGTGTCGGCGATATTGATCGTCGTCGCACCCTCCGCGATCACCGCCTCAAGCACGCGGCAAAGGAAATCCATATCCGAACGGCTGCCGTCCTCGGGCGAGAACTCGACATCGTCCGTGAACTTGCGCGCAAAACGCACCGCGGCACGCGCCTGCTCGTAGACCTGATCGGGCGTCATGCGCAACTTCTTTTCCATATGGAGCGGCGAAGTCGCGATAAACGTATGGATACGAAAACGCCCGGCCGGAGCGAGCGCATCGGCGGCACGCTGAATGTCCTTGTCGTTCGCACGCGCAAGCGAGCAGATCGTGCTGTCCTTCACGAGCGACGCAATCGTGTTGATCGCGTCGAAGTCGCCGTTCGAGCTCGCCGCAAAGCCGGCTTCGATCACATCGACTTTCATCCGCTCGAGTTGTTTCGCAATGCGAATCTTCTCTTCCTTCGTCATCGACGCCCCAGGCGACTGCTCGCCGTCTCGTAACGTCGTGTCGAAAATTATCAGCTTGTCTGCCATGTCAGGTCTCCTGGGGGACGATTTCGTTCGGAAATGGGAATTCGGGTGTTCGCGCCACCGCTGAGCGCCGAACAACGAACGAGGCAGAGACGGGGGCGAAAACGATCAGCGCGGCAGGCGCGCTAGCTCCAGCGCACGTAGATGCGCGCCAGCGAGGAGGGATAGAAGGGAGAGCGTGTAAATCGACATGCCGCTGACTATAGCGGCATTCTAAAAAACGCGCAACGGCGGGTTGCCTTGAGCGGGCCCGCCCCCCGCTCATGGCCCGGCCTCGCTCAGTGATCGTGCGGCGCCGAGCGCGCCGGATTGTCACGGCCACGCACCGCCATGTACGCCCAGAACGCATAGCCCGACAGGCCGTACAGCACGAAAAGGCCGAACAGCATCAGCGGCGGGTCCGACGAAACCAGCACGAACGCGACGACGACCAGCAAGATGGCCGCGAACGGCACCCGGTGCCGAACGTCGAGCGCCTTGCCGCTATAGAACGGCGCGTTCGACACCATCGTCACGCCCGCATAGACCGTCAGCGCGAACGCCACCCACGGCAGCCAGCCGAGCTTGAGCGGCACGCGGTTATCGGTGGCCAGCCAGACGAAGCCCGCGATCAGTGCCGCCGCGGCCGGGCTCGGCAAGCCCTGGAAGAAGCGCTTGTCGACGACGCCAATGTTCGTATTGAAGCGAGCAAGACGCAGCGCCGCGCCCGAGCAATAGACGAACGCGGCGAGCCACCCCCACCGTCCAAGGTCCTTCAGTACCCATTCGTACATCACGAGCGCCGGCGCGACGCCAAACGAAACCATGTCGGAGAGGCTGTCGAACTGCTCGCCGAACGCGCTTTGCGTATGCGTCATGCGCGCAACCCGCCCGTCCATGCCGTCGAGCACCATCGCCACGAAAATTGCGATCGCCGCAATCTCGAAGCGCACGTTCATCGCCTGCACCACCGCGAAAAAACCGCAGAACAGCGCGGCCGTGGTGAACGCGTTGGGCAGCAGATAAATGCCGCGCGTGCGCAGAAACTGCTGGCGCGCGGCGCGGCGGCTCTCCGCGGGGGCCAGCTCGCTCCCGAGCGTCTTGTTGCGCCGAAACGGATTGCGCCGGAACGGCCCCGGCAACGACGTGTTGGCCGAGCGCGAGCGGCGCGGTTTGAATGCGGGCATCGAACCCTCCTGCTGACGAGTCAGATTTCGGCGAGAATCGTCGACGAAGCGAACACCTTCTCGCCGATCGACACCTTGGCGCGGCTGCCGAGCGGCAGATAGACGTCAACGCGCGAGCCGAAACGTATAAAGCCGTAACGCTGACCGCGCGCGAGCGGCTCGCCTGCTCGCACATAGCAGAGAATGCGCCGCGCGATAAGGCCGGCAATCTGCACCGACGTCACCGTGTGGCCGCCGGCGGTCTCAATGACGACCGCATTGCGCTCGTTTTCGACCGACGCTTTATCGATTGCCGCGTTCAGATACGCGCCGGGAAAATACTCGACCTTAGTGATCGCGCCGTCCACCGGCGAGCGCTGCGAGTGCACGTTGAAGACATTCATGAACACGCTGATCTTCAGCGCTTCGCGATCGGCATAAGGGTCGCGCGTGGTTTCGACGGCGACGATACGCCCATCGGCCGGGCACAGCACGGCGTTCGGCTGGCTTGGAATCGGGCGCGGCGGATCGCGGAAGAATTGCACGACGAAGATGAGGATCAGCCAGAACGGCCACGCAAGGCCGAACCCCGCGACCGCATGGATCAACAGCGCAACGACAGCGGCAATCGCGATGAACGGCCAGCCTTCGCGCGCGATGATCGGATGAGGGT
>DASZGN010000227.1:0-8162 GCA_035938775.1 Trinickia sp. | reverse complement strand
GTGGCGTTTCCGATCACCCTGCTGTATGCGCTCGTTCGATGCGTCTCGGCGTACCGCAGGTGGCGCGCGAGGGCGCCTGATTCGTCTGACCTCGCGGTGTTCGGGCGCGCGATCTTGCTCGTGGCGGCCCTGCCCGCGGTTTCGATCGGCGGCAATCCGCTCGGTGTGCGGTTTTGCGGCGTCGTGTTCGGTGCCGGGCTCGGCTTGATGATCGCCATGTATTCGCAATTGAGACGAACGATCGATGCCCGCAGCCGCCGTGCCCCTCCGCGCGTTCCGGCTCCAACGCCAGAAGAGCAAGAGCCGCAATTGGTCTCGAGCCGCGACGCCATCGTGCCTCGATTGCCCAATGCGGTCACTTGGCACGCTTCAGACGAGCACCGTGCGCCAAACGGCTCGACTTGAAGCGAAACGAAGCGCGCGAATGCACGGCATCTCCGATGAATCGCACCATCCGACCGATGCGAACCCTATCCCCGGGCTACCAGACGGGCAAGTCGCAAATACCGGTCAGCGGTATCCGCGAGCGTGAGCCCCGTTAGCTGCCGATCGACACGAGGCTGACTCAATGCGCTGACAAGTGCGCGCGCATAGGCGGCGCTGATTTCAGTGTCGACGAGTTGCACACTGGCGAACCGGCTCGCAAACGCAAACGGGTCAATGGCGCTCGCGACCACAGGAATGCCGGACGCCAGCGCTTCGAGGAACGCGATACTGTGCCCTTCGGAGCGAGATGGCATCGCGAACACGCTCGAGTTCCTCAGCACGGCCGCTACGTCCGAGCACGGGCCGCCGATGACCACGTGATCGGCAATACCGAGCGACTCGGCGAGCGCGATCGCTGCCGCGTGATAGGCGGAATCTTCAATGACGCCATACAGCACCAGCCGCGCATCGGGCACATGCTGCACGACCTCGTGGAAGGCGCGAATGGTCTGCAGCTGATTCTTGATAGGGGAATAGCGCCCGATCTGGACGATCTGGGGCGAGCGCTGCAGTCTGCCCGAGTGTGACGTATCTGCCGCGAAGCGCGCCATGTGGACACCGTTCGGAATCACCATCATCAAGCGATGTCGTCCGACTGCGGCCACGTAATCCTCGATGTTTGCCTGCGACACTCCGATCACGGCGCACGCCCGCCAGGACAAGATTCGCTCGACACGCCGGAACAGCGCACAGCTGAAATCGTTGGACGCGGAATGCATCACATAGACGATCGGCACGGCGATCGGCAACGCACGCGCGTAGAACGACGGGATGGTCGCATGAGCGAAAATGACATCGGGTTGGAAGTGCAGAATGACCTGCAAGAGGTGCCATAACTTGCCAATTACGCGGAGCCTGCGAAGTGGAAACCGGCAACTTACTCCGTTGCGCGCAAGCTCGGCGCGCACCGACATGAAGTCATCATGCTCGGGAAGGAGTGCGGTAATGCAAACGGAGTCGCCCTGCGCTCGCTGATATATCGCAAGGTCCCTCACCAGCACTTCCGCGCCTGAGAGGCGCGGAGTATGGACGAGATGAAGCGTGCGCATTCAACATCTCCTGGGCAATGCTGTCGACTGGAGTTGGCGCTTTAGCGCGTGGTCCAGTCCCATGCAGAGCACCATATGGGCCCCGCGCGCTCGTCGATTCGCCAATGGCGCTTTCACCGAACGATCGCTAGCGTCGGTAACCGAAGGCGGACTCTCTGCTTCATGCAAATTCGCGGCCATGTCATCCAGCAGTAAAAACCGATCTGGCCAACGAGCGAACAAAGCACTAAACGCGCCCGCGCCAGCGCAATCCGCGTTTTGCTCGGTGGGTTGTCGTCGGATGTGGGCAACGCGCGTCGGCATCAGCGCGGCGCGACATCCTTATGCATGTAGCGGGCCTGCCCTCATTGCTCGATAGAGCATCCAGGACATGGCAATGCCGAGTCCGACCGTAATGCTCCATGCGATGCCTGTCACACCCCAGTAATGCGCCGCGAACGGTACGACGGAAAACAGCACGATCACCTGCATCCCCGATGCCTGCGCCGTGGCGCGTGCATCGCCGAGCGCGCGCAGATACGACACGAGCACGGCAATCAGCGCGCCAATCGCCATGTTGATGGCGAAGATGCGAAAGAGCGGCACCGCCTGCAGCCATTGCTCGCCGAGCACGAGCAGGAAGAGCGGCCGCGCGAACATGCGCAGCACCACGACGACCACCGCGAGCCCACACGCGACCGCCACCAGATAGAGCCTGAAAATCCGTGCGGCGCGTCGCGCATCGTTGCGGTGGTGCGCGGAGAACGTGGGAAACAAGTACTGCGACATGGCGAGCGCAGCATCGGCAAGCAGCATTTGAGCCAAGCGCGAAGACATCTGATACGCGCCGAGCTGCACCGGCCCGAGCAGCTTGCCGACAATGACCTTGTCGAACTGATTGAGCACGAGATTGACGACGCTGCTCGCCCAGATCCACCGCGAGAAACCGATATAGTGGCCGATGCCCGACCAGCGCAGCCGCAATGGAGGACGCGGCACCATCGTCACCCAAGTGAGCCCGCTCTTCAGCCCTTCGCCGACGATCATGCCGATTAGCACCGCATAAACGCCGGCCCCGCCAAACGCGAGCGCGAGCCCGATGCAGCAATCGGTGAACGCCGCGGTGATCTCTATGGCCGCGATGTGTTGAAAGCGACGCTCGCGCTGCACGACGAAGTACGTGGGCGATGCAATGCCGCGAATGAGCGGCAATGCCGCCGCCAGTTGCAAGAGCAGCAGCGAGCCGCCCAAATGAAACTGGCTTTGCATGAGCGGTGCGAGTGCAATCAGCAAAAGCGCGACGAAAAGGCCGCGCGCGACGAGCGTCGTCCACACGGCGCCGAGCTCGTTGCGCGTGGGCATCTCGTGCCCTTGGATCACCGCTTGCGCGAGGCCCGTGTCGGACAGCGACTCGGCAATCGCGACCGCAAGCAGCGCGACGCTGACGCTGCCGATCGCGGCCGGCCCGAGAATGCGGCCGATCACAAGGAACTTGATGGCGACCAGGCCGCGCACGGCGACTTGCTGCAACAGCACCCAGGTCGCGGCGCTCGGCGTGAAGCCTGCGCGCATCGATGACGCGGCAAACCTGACCGATCTCAATGTCTTGCCCCGTACTGTGCTCACGTTGGTGGAACCCCGGTCGATGAAGAATCGTTTCGCACGCCCTTCACCGTCGAATCGGCCCGCTAGGCACACGCGCGGGCTTCGCGATTGACGAAGGACAAAGTAACCTGAGGCCGGCGGTGGGAAACGCCATCTAGTAGTCCTCATCCGACACGCTCGTGCGCGACTGCATTTTTGCGCCAAAAGGTGCGGCAAAATGGCTGTACGCTTGCCGGCCGCGGTGCTAGTGTTGACGCGGTTGGCATTCGAAACGTCCTTGTAACGTCCGTAAGACGCTCATGGAGCGCGACCTCGACGACACGATGGCAAACGCGATATCCCCCCCTGTTGCACAAGCCATTCCCGAAGCGGCCTCTCATGCGATGACACCGGCAAGCGCAAGCACAAAGGCGCGCCAGCACGTGCTGATCATCGAGCCCAATTTCACGGGGCATCGTTGGCGTTATGTTCAATGGGCTGCCGAAGCCTACACGGAGGCCGGCTACCGTTGCCTCATCGTGACGGAATCGTCCAACGAAGATCATCGGCTTTCACGCAGAATTGCCGCCGCGGGCCGCCCCGATCTCGAGATTGCGTTCGTCGATCCGCCCGAGCCGCGGCGCGGCGGCCCCTTACGCCTCGAGCGCATTTCCTACGTGCGCTATCACCGCTACTTTCACCACGCTTATCGGCTGCTACGCGAGGTCGAGCCGCTCACGCTCGTTGTCGTGCCTTACGTCGACTACTTTCTGTACGCGCTGCCCTTTCTGGGCTCACCGTTTGGCGATGTGCCGTGGATCGGCATTACGATGCGCGCCACATTTCATCATCGGAAAGTGGGCGTAAAAGCGCCGAACCGGCCGCTCGTGAATGCGGTGAAAGCAATGTTATTTCGCCAAGCCGTGCATGTGACCGGCATGCGCACGCTGCTGTCGATCGATCCAACCCTGCCCGAATGGAGCGCGCGCGCGCTCGGCAAGCGCGGAGCGACCATCGGCTACCTTGCCGATCCGTTTCCCGACGCACACGCCGACGATCCCGCGCGCGCAAGAGAACGGCTGGGCTTTGGAGCCGGGCGCCACTTGCTCGTGTACGGTTCGATTACCGAACGCAAAGGCTTGCGCGAGCTCGTCGCCGCGCTCGAGCAGATGGACGATGCGCCAACGCTCGTCGTCGCCGGCGAACACGATGCCGACATGCGTGGGCTCCTGAGCCTGCGCGGGCCACGCCTCACACCGCCGCCGGTGCAGCTCGACATGTTCATCACGAACGAGATGGAGCTCGACCTGTTTTCCGCATGCGATGCGGTATGGCTCGGCTACAAGGGCCACTACGGCATGAGCGGCGTGCTCGTGCAGGCGTATCGCTTCGGCAAGCCCGCCATCGCGACGGCCGAGGGACTCATCGGCTGGTTCTGCCGCAGCGGCGAGCTCGGGCCGCTGCTCGACGATTTGTCGCCGAATGCGATCGCGCGTGCGCTGAACCAAGCATTCGCCGACGGGCGCGGAGCAAACGCCGGAGCAGACGCGACGCGCAACGACGCCCCGCACGAGCGACTGCTCGCGCGCAACACGCTCGATCAGTTCAAGCAAACGCTGCGCGAAGCGATGGGATGATCGGGCAACACCTCGTCGCCGCCAAACGCTAGCAGCGAGCCGCCATGTCGATGCCTGGCGTTTGGTGAGGGCGCTATAGTCTGCTCGCATCGTCGGACATGGACATGGCTTTGCGCACGCGGAGCGGCGTGCGCAAGCCGACATAAGGCAATCGGGCATGGTGAGACTGCCTGCGTGATCGATCCCGCCGCGACGTGACGGCTGCTCGCGAGCACGCCTATCACGAGCGCAAGTCTGGCCGATCGATTACAGGAGATCATCCGATGGCAGAAGCGCGAAGCGCGCCCGATGCGTCCAGGCGGCCCGCAGTGTTCCTGGTGGGCGCCTTTCCACCACCTGTCCATGGTCTGTCCAAAGTCAACCAAGCAATGGCCGATCTTTTGGCCGGCCAAGCGCGGATCGTCGAATTCGATACCGCCGTCCTCGCAAGAGCTCGATCGAGCTCATGGCACCGTTTTTCCCAGCTTCGCCGCGTGGGATGGCTCGTGGTGCGCTTCGCCGCCTTGATAGCAGTGCAAAGGCCGTCGTCCATTTACATCGGGCTGTCAGGCGGACGAGGCCAATTCTTGGACGGCATATTCGCAATGATCGGAAATGCGCTGCACGTACCGGTGTTTTTTCACCACCATAGTTTTCGGTACATCAACAAATCCTCGCGACTGACGCGAATCGTATTTCGGCTGGCAGGCAAGGCAACGCACATCGCACTGTGCGCACATATGGCGACGCGCTTGAAGCAGGCTTACCCTTCATCCGTTCACGAAACGCTGGTCCTATCGAATGCCGCGTTCTTTCCGGTTGCATACCGGCAACACCCGCGTGCGCGCGGAACGCTTCCGCTGACGCTTGGATTTTTATCGAACATCACACGTGAGAAAGGGATCTTCGCATTCTTCGATGTCCTTTCCGCGCTCGAAAGCAAGGGACTGCAGTTTTCCGCGATCATCGCCGGACCGGTGGCTGACGCGATCGCAGACGAATTCAACGCCGCGCTGATGCACCATCCTCACGCGCGGCATATCGGCCCTGTATCCGGAGAAGAGAAAACCAAGTTTTACCAAGCGATCGACTTGCTGGTTTTCCCATCCCGCTACGAGAACGAGGCTGAACCTCTCACCGTGATTGAAGCAATCGCGTCGGGCGTGCCCGTGATTGCATCGGACAAAGGGTGCATTCCATCGACGCTGCGAAATGGCGGCGGAGCCTTTGTCGTGGACGACGAACGAATGGTGGGAAGCATCACGGAGCTGATTATCAAAATCGGCAACTCGCCCGACGTTTATGAGTGCCTCTCTCGACGTGCAATCGCCTCGGTTATCGCTGATGCACCGATCCAGAATGCGACGCTTTCGAGGCTTGTCGGGATGTTGATGCAACCCGCCCGGTAGGTTTTGAAAAACGGGTGGGCATGCGCGCGCGGTCCGCACACGCGGAGCAATCCGCTCACCCCTTCACAATGCGCGCGAGCGATGCGGCAGCGAACGGAAGCGACTCGATGACCTGCGGGGGCATCACCTCCGTCGTGCGCGGTGCCTTGGTGGTCGCGACGGCGTCAGGCGTGTCGAGCGAGCGTACGAGATGCTCGGCAAGCCGCAGCGTGAGCGCGGTGATGGTGATCGTCGGAAAGTTGGAGCCGACCGTGGGAAACACCGAGCTGCCCGCGATGAAAAGGTTGCTGATGCCGCGCACCATGCAATTGCGGTCGACGACACCTTCACGCGGCGAATCGTGCATGCGTGTCGTGCCCATGTGGTGCCATGTGCCTTCGAGCGTCGTCGGCCACGGTCGGCCTTCCAGCGGCGCATCGAGCGTGACTTGCGCCACACCGTTTGCTCGAAGCTCCTCGGCAATCAGCGCGAACGTGCGATCGAACGTGTGCTGCACGAGCTCGTCGAGGCGCCACGCCACCTTCACGCGCGGCATGCCGAGCCGGTCGCGCGTCTCGCTCAGCGTCACGCGGCTGTCGCGATTCGGCGTGGCTTCGACGATCGCTTGAAGCTTCACGTCGGTAATCAGCGGGCGCGGTTGCAAGAGCCGCGTGAGTCCGAACCCGATCGTGTCGATGGGGTGCCGCGCCATCGTCGCGAGGTCGTCGCGAAGCCGCCAGCCCGGCTGATCCTTGTGCAGTAGAGCCTGCTTGCAGCGGATGAGCGCCTCCGCGCCAACGCTCCCCTCGCCATAGAACATCGAGAAGAACCAGACGCGTGCGTTCAGCAAACGTTCATCGCGCAGCACTCGCGGCGTCAACGCGAATTGCGACGAGATCGATGTGCCGTGGGCTGCGACGGTTGCGTTCTGGTAGTGATACTTGATGTCGTAGAGCTTGTTGCGCGACCACGCCCTCGAAAAGCGCACGCTGGCCGACATGATACGTGGATGATCCATGAAGAAGCGCCCGACAATGTCGTGATCGTTGCCGAGCCCCGCCGGTCGCACGCCATTCGAGGCGAGCAGGATGCGCGCGTTTTCGATGCCGCCCGCGGCGAGCACGTAGCGCTTCGCGATTACCGTGATGCGCCGGCCCGACAACGTCGCCACTTGAATGCGCGTGACGTTCGACGCATCGGTGTCCGTATCGATATGCACGACGTTGGCGTGAAGGAACACGCGCACACGGGAAGAGCGCTCGAGATCTTTTCGATAGAGCTTGCCGAAGCGTGCGGGCGGACTGAATTGCGCGACCGTGTCGCGCACGCGGCCGGTGACGAGCGGAATGCGGCGCACGTCCGGGCGGGCAATGGCCGCTTCCCAGAACGCGGGGTCGAAGTTGTTCGGGCCGAGCTTCAAGAGCGCATGCGTGCGAGCGTAGTACGGCGCGAGTTCGGCGAGCCCGAACGGCCAGCCGCTGTGAGGCACCCAGTCGCGCTTCTCGAAGTCCCACGGATCCAGCGGACGGCACCAGCCGCCCCAGCAATTGCTGCTGCCGCCGAGATAGCGGCTGCGGCTGCCGTCGGCGAACGCGTAAGGCAAGCCCACGTTCTCTCCACGGTAGAGGTCGCGGGTTGCGTCGTCGGGCTTGAAGCCGCCGCTCTCGAGCAGACATGTATCGATGCCCAGTCGCTCCAACTCCAGTGCGAGCGTAATCCCGGCGACACCCGCCCCTACGATGCAGATCGTCGTGTCTACCTCCTGCCCTTCGTCGACACCACGGGTATCAATGAACATGGCTCTTTCCTCACTTTCCACTTATCTTCGAGCGGCCATGCGGCGATCACCCGCCAACATCGCGGCGGCTGCAGACAAGAACCTTGCAATGCACCACGCACTCGAGTAATTGATATGAACTGTCCGAGGAATGGGCGAAAGAAAGCGCTCAGGGTAGGAACCGTTTACGGATAAAACGGCATGGATTGCCGCCATAGACACCCTCGGGCGCGAGAGATCGATGGACGACAGACAGCGGCGTCACCACCGCGCAACGGCCTAT
>DASZGN010000226.1:0-1567 GCA_035938775.1 Trinickia sp. | reverse complement strand
TGGCGACCACGAGCGTGTATTCGATGCCGAGAGGTTTCAGCGCTTCCTGATAGGTCCGGGATTGATGCAGCTTGCTCTCCGACACCACCATTCGGCAATGCAGTGGCCGATACGGGTTGTTGCGGAACGCCGGCATGCGCGGGTCTTCGTCCATCAGCGCACTATAGCGGCCGACCGAGATGGCGTCCCAGTTCAGCGGTCGCAGCACCACATATTCCAGCGTGCCCGAGTCATGGGCGATCTCGCTGACATAGGCGTTGTCCGCCAGAAGCATTTCCGCGGCCGTTTCGAGGAACGCTTTCCATTTCGAGGGATCGAGTGCGGCCTCGTAGAGGCGATCGATCGCCGTAAGCAACTGCTGATAGGCCGCCGGAGCAAGGGACAAGAAAAAGTTCCAACAGGTTGAGCCGACTGGGGAAAGTCTAGTGGCACTGTTACCATTTGGGAACTAGTGCGCCGCAAACCCGGCTGATAGGTGGCTTAGTACGGCCCATCCGACAACGCGACCCAGCGTCGCGCCGTGCGATCGGTTGGAATGGGGCGTGGGGGACTTTGCGTTGCGGAACTCGACACATGGCCTCGGTGCGGCGCGCCGGTGTGCGGTGACGCCTGTTGCGCCATGTGCATCAGGCCGGCTGCATATGACGCGCATAGCAAGCGTAGGGTGGGCAAAGCGCAAGCGTGCCCACCATTTGAAGCTGCATGTGGCAATGGTGGGCACGGCGCAAGCGCGCCTTTGCCCACCCTACGAAGCAAGCTACGAGCTACTGCATATGGCGCGCATAGAACGCGAGCTCGATCGCATTCCCCGCATTCACCGTTTCATCTCGCCGCCACGCCATCGCAGCGAAGCCGGGGTCTCTATCGCAGGCTGCGATCAAAATGCAACACCGTGCAAGGTTCCAAAGTCAGGTGCGTTTATGACCGCGCCGCGCGAGATCGACGCTGTCAGACAGGCAAGGGCGTCATGAGGGGCGTTAAATCCGCCACGTCATTGCGAGGAGCGCCAGCGACGAAGCAATCCATGCTTTCGTGGCGCGGCGCGATGGATTGCTTCGTGAGAGCCTGTCATCGGGCGGCGCGGAGCGCCGACCCGGTGGCTCGCAATGACGAACGCGTTCGCAGCGACGACGTCGAATTGAATTCGCCGGGCGCTTATGCCGGCAAGGAAGTGGTGCGCTATGTCTGGTAAGCAATTGTCGCCAATGGGAACCGCGGTCGCGCCATCGCGCGGCTCTGTCCGTGCCCGCCTCCTCACCGGCGTTTCAAGCCTCGCGCTGCCTGCGGCCGCGCTTGCGCTCGGCGTTTCGCTTGCGACCGAGGCGCGCGCGCAAACCGTCATCCCGAACCAGAGCGCGACCTACAACCTCAACCCCGCCAACAATCCCTTCCGCATCAATTCCGGCACGACGCTCAACGCCGCCGCGGGCGACGCGATCGACGGCAGCAACGCCGTGCAATGGACACTGACCAACAACGGCTCGGTGACGGGAAACCAAAGCGGCATCAATCTGCAATCGCAGAGCACGGTGACCAACGCCGGCAGCATCACCGGGACGAATAAATA
>DASZGN010000225.1:0-3865 GCA_035938775.1 Trinickia sp. | reverse complement strand
CGATTTCTATCTGCCGCCCGAAGGATGCAGCTACCGGATGGCGATCGTGCAGATGAAAAAGAGCTACGCAGGCCATGCGAAGCGCGTGATGTTCGGCGTCTGGAGCTTCTTGCGGCAATTCATGTATACGAAGTTCATCGTCGTGGTCGACGAAGACGTGAACGTGCGCGACTGGAAGGAAGTGATCTGGGCGATCACGACACGCGTCGACCCGGCTCGCGATACCGTGCTCGTCGAGCGCACGCCGATCGACTACCTCGACTTCGCCTCGCCGGTTGCCGGCCTCGGCTCGAAGATGGGACTCGACGCGACGAACAAGTGGCCGGGCGAAACCGATCGCGAGTGGGGCCGTCCGATCGTGATGGACGCTGCCGTGAAGGCGCGCGTCGACACGCTCTGGGACGAAATCGGCCTGGGCCATAGCGGCCTGGGCCATAACGGCCTGGGCCATGGCGGCCTCGGCCGCTGACGAAAGCCCGGCGCGCGCGACGTTATTCCGACGGAGAAATCGACCACCCGCTGCAGCGGCATGTCAGGTGCGTGCTCGCGCAGCTAGAACCCCCAACCTCCTAGAAGAACAGGCTCCACAGTCTCATGTCCGCTTCAGTGCTGTCCCACGGTTTTTTTCTGTCGCTTTCCCTGTGTCTGGATATCGGGCTCGTCAACGTCGCAATACTGTCGCTGACACTGTCCGACGGTTTCAAGCGCGGCTTCTGGCTCGGGCTGGGCTCATGCTTCGGTGATCTCGCCTATGCGGCGCTCGCGCTCGCGGGCATGGCGGCGCTGCTGCGGTTCGATGCCGTGCGGTGGATCGTGTGGATCGGCGGCACGGCGATGCTGCTCTTTCTCACATGGAAAATGGCGCGGGAAGCGCTGAGCCCGGCCGCCGCCGTGCCGTCGCCCGGCGGCGCCGCGCTAACGGTGGAGCGTTCGAACGCGACGCGCGGCTTTGTGCGCGGCATGCTGCTCGCGGTGTCGTCGCCTTCGGCGATACTCTGGTTCGCGGCGGTGGGCGGGGCGCTCATCGCCAAAGCCGGCGCCACGAGCGCGCGCACGGCATCCGTCTTTCTCAGCGGGTTCTTTCTGGGCGGGCTTTGCTGGACGATCTTTCTGTGCACCGTGGCGAGCCACGGACGCAAGCACGCCGGCGCCGCGCTGCTCCGTGGTTGTCACGTGCTGTCGGCGCTTCTCTTCGCGTATCTGTCGTATAGCGTGATCGTCGATGGTTACCGCGATCTCATCGTCACGCACACCACGGCTTGACACGGCGCTCGGCGCTCGGCGCACCGAGCGTTACTGCTGAAGGAATTGCGCGAAACGCGCAAGATCGACGTTGCCGCCGCTCACGAGCACGCCGACGCGCTTGCCCTGAACCGGCAACACGCCATGAAGCACCGCCGCGGCGGCGAGGCATCCGGTCGGCTCGACGACCATCTTCATGCGCTGCGCGAAAAAGCGCATTGTTTCGACCAACTGTGCGTCGCTCACGGTCACGATCCGCTCGACAAGCCGCTTGATGACGGGGAACGTGTAGTTGCCGAGGTGCGTCGTCGCGGCGCCGTCCGCGATCGTGCGCGGTGGCTCGATGCGCACGATCTCGCCGCGCTCGAGCGAGCGCTGTCCGTCGTTGCCCGCCTCGGGCTCGACGCCGATCACGCGGCACCCGGGGCTCAATGCCGCCGCGGCAAGCGCGCTGCCGGAGATCAAGCCGCCGCCACCCAGGCAGACGACGAGCACATCGAGCGGGCCCGTTTCTTCGATCAGTTCTTTTGCAGCCGTGCCCTGCCCCGCCATCACATGCGGATGATCGTACGGCGGAATCAGCGTCATGCCGCGCTCTTGGGCGAGGCGCTGCCCGATCGCGTCGCGATCTTCCTTGTAGCGGTCGTAGAAGATGATTTCGCCGCCGTAGCCGCGCGTTGCTTCCACCTTTGCTGCCGGGGCGTCTTGCGGCATGACGATCGTCGCGTGGATGCCGGCGAGCCGCGCGGACAGCGCGATCGCCTGTGCATGGTTGCCCGACGAGTACGTAATCACGCCGCTCGCGCGCGCGTTGGCGTCGAAATGCGAGATCGCGTTATAGGCGCCGCGGAACTTGAAAGCGCCCATGCGCTGAAAGTTTTCGCACTTGAAGAAGACTTGCGCCCCAACGCGCTCGTCGAAGGTGCGCGAGGTGAGGACGGGCGTGCGATGCGCGATTCCGGCGATACGCGCGGCGGCGTCTGCGACATCGTCGAATGTGGGAGGGGTGAGCGTTTGCATGGACGGAAGGAGCGCGGGCGCGTTTTATGGGAGGGAACGCGCATTTTCCCAGCTTCCGGCTAGCATTGCGAGAGACCACGCGGCCCGGTCAAACGGCAACGGCGCAACGCGACGAACAAGCCGACGCTGCGCCGTTGGAGTGAAACGCGACGCCCTTTTCAGGCGCCGGCACCGATCGAATGACTAACGCCAGTACGGACGGCCGTAGTAGCCGTGATGGCGATGCCAGCCGTACGGACGGCCGTAGTACCCGTACCCTCCTCCGTACCCTCCTCCGTAGTACCCTCCGTAATACCCTCCGCCCACGACGACCGGTGCCCCATAGACAACGGGCGGCGGCGCGTACACGACCGCGGGCGGCGGTGGCGGGTAATAGGCGGGCGGCGGCACGTACACCGGATAAGCGGGCGCAAACGGAATACCGATGCCGACCCCGATCGAGACATGCGCCTGCACCGTCGCGGCGAACCCCGCACCAAGCGCAGCGACTGCAATTAAAGAGATGAGCTTTTTCATTAGTTTCCCCTAGCGTTATCGGCAGTCGGGGGCTCGATGCTTCGATAGTTCGATACGTCGGTCAGCGCCCACTGCTGAGCACGCCTTAAATCTACCGAAAAAGCATCAGGGAGGCGATTTGCAATTGTTGCAAATTGCAATCGGAGCGGACATCGGGGTTGTGCGAACGCACGCGGATGGGGCCTGCCGGGAGGCGCAGCGGTCACGCTTACCTATGACGTGAGGAATCGCCCGAGTCCACCGGTAATCTTCGATTACAAATTGACGCGCGGCGACCGCACGTCCGGCCGACGCGCCGGACGCGTTTTCCCACATGTTGAGTTTGGCTGCGAAGCCGCGCGGACGGGTTCGATCGGCGACACGCCCTCAGCCCACCTTCACGTAGGTGAACTCTCGCGTGACGCTGGGCGGCACATAGGCGCCGCTGATCTTGACGCGCGGCGTCAGGCGCTTTTTCTGATCCCACCAGAGACGACGCTGTGCACGGTTGAGGAACCTCAAGTGCTTGCGATATGAGAAGACGCTCATCGTGACCTCCTAACATGGCTGCGACACAGGAATTAGACCGACTACATGCTTATCCTCGGCATTCATACCCTGGCGCCATTCGCGGGAAGACCCGCGCGCGCCGCTTCGAGCGCGTGCGGCCGGCGCCTCGCGCCATCCGGCCACCCACGCATAGCATCCTACTCACCCCAGCGCGTCGTCTATCTCATACGACGCCCGATCGTCATCGACGAAAATCGGCACGAACCCGTGTTGCGAAACACCCGTTTTCCGGATTAGGCACGGTATGGCCGCCCGCTCAACGGATGCGCGATACTTCTGCTTTCGCCCTATGCACGGCCTTGAGCCGGCCGTCGGATCCTCTTTCCGCAATTTTTCGCCATGCCACTTTCATCCGTTCCTCGACTCGGCTTCATCGGCGCCGGTCGCCTCGCGCGCTGCCTCGCCCTCGCTTTCGCCCGAGCGGGCTATCCCGTCGTGGCCGTCGCGAGCCGCTCGGCGCATTCCGCGCGCGAACTCGCCGCCAAAATCGACGGTTGCTGCGCTGTTGGCGATTCGCAACAGGTGGTGGCCGACTCCG
>DASZGN010000224.1:0-8406 GCA_035938775.1 Trinickia sp. | reverse complement strand
GACCCCGCCGAGTGGGAAGCGTTCACGAACGCGCTCACGACCAACCTCACCGCCTTTTTCCGCGAAGCGCATCACTTTCCGATCCTCGCCGAGTTCGCCAAGCGCCGCCAGCAGCCGGTGTCGATCTGGTGCTCGGCGGCGTCAACCGGCGAGGAGCCGTATTCGATCGCGATGACGCTCATCGAAGCGCTGGGCGAATCGGCCGCGCGCCACGCGACGGTGCTCGCCACCGATCTCGACACGCAGGTGCTCGCCAAGGGCGAAGCCGGCGTATACGCGCTCGACCAGGTGAAGCAATTGAGCCCGGAGCGCTTGAAACGCTTCTTCTTGAAGGGCACGGGTGCGCATGCGGGGCTCGTGAAGGTGCGCCCCGAAGTGCGCGCGATGATCCGTTTTCAGCAGATCAACCTGACCGACGCCGACTACGGCTTGCGCTCGCCGTTCGATGCGATCTTCTGCCGCAACGTGATGATCTACTTCGACAAGCCGACGCAGTCGCAGGTCCTCGCGCGCTTCGAGCCGCTCGTGAAGCCGGGCGGGCTGCTCTTCGCCGGCCACTCCGAGAACTTCACGTACGTGACGCAGGCGTTCCGGCTGCGCGGGCAGACAGTCTATGAGCTGACCCGCGATGGCGCGGCGAATACCCGCGCTCACGCGAGCGCACGCGCCGCCGCGCAGCAGGACCAGGAGGCGACGATATGATCGCCGCGCGCGTTCGAGTTCGTTCCGAAGCGGCCCGGCGGGAGCTGGCAAAGAGCCCCCAAGCTCACTTACGTTCGCTGCCCCCCAAGGGGGCTGATGCCTCCCTTGGGGCGGCCCGGCGGGAGGCATCTTGAGCGGCCTGCCCATCGCGACGAATCTGTATTTCGACAACCACTTCGAGCGCCCCGGCGTGAAGCTGCTGCCGAACGAGTTCTACACCACCGCCGACGACATGGTGCTCGTCACGGTGCTCGGGTCGTGCGTGGCCGCCTGCATTCAAGACCGCACGGTCGGCATCGGCGGCATGAACCACTTCATGCTGCCCGACGATGGCGACCAGCCGGCGCAAGCCGCATCGGATTCGATGCGCTACGGCGCCTACGCGATGGAAGTGCTCATCAACGAGCTCATCAAGATGGGCGGCCGCCGCGAGCGCTTCGAGGCCAAGGTCTTCGGCGGCGCGGCCGTGCTCGCCGGCATGACGACGATGAACATCGGCGACCGCAACTCGGAGTTCGTGCGGCGCTATCTCGCGCTCGAGAAGATCCGCATCGTCGCCGAGGACCTGCAAGGCGTTCATCCGCGCAAGGTCGCCTTCATGCCCCGCACCGGCCAGGCCATGGTCAAAAAGCTGCGCCTGCAGCAAGACCCGAGCGTCGCCGAGCGCGAGCAGGCGCTCGCCGCGCAAGTCGCGCAAGCGCGCGCGGCCCGGCATGCGCGCGCGCGCGCCAACGCGCACATCGAGCTCTTCACGGCGCCAGGAGACAATGCCGCGAAGCCGCGCGTGGAGTTGTTCGGCACGGCGCCGGCCAAGCCGCGCATCGAGCCATTCGGCGCGAGCGCGCGCGATAACGATATGAACAGCGCGAAGACAGTAGAGGAGGCGTAGTAGCCCGTGCAAAAAATCAAAGTGTTGTGTGTCGACGACTCGGCGCTCATTCGCAGTCTGATGACGGAGATCATCAACAGCCAGCCCGACATGACGGTCTGCGCGACAGCGCCCGACCCGCTCGTTGCACGCGAGCTCATCAAGCAACACAACCCCGACGTCCTGACGCTCGACGTCGAAATGCCACGCATGGACGGCCTCGACTTCCTCGAAAAGCTCATGCGGCTGCGGCCGATGCCGGTCGTCATGGTGTCGTCGCTCACCGAGCGCGGCTCGGAAATCACGCTGCGCGCGCTCGAGCTGGGCGCGGTCGATTTCGTCACGAAGCCGAAGGTCGGCATACGCGACGGCATGCTCGATTACGCCGAAAAACTTGCCGACAAGATCCGTGCGGGCTCGCGCGCCCGCGTAAGCGCGCGCCAGGCCGCGGCGCCGACGGCCGCGAGCCACGCCGCCGCCACGCACGCCCCGCTCATCAACAACCCGCTCGTCAGTACCGAGAAGCTGATCATCATCGGCGCATCGACCGGTGGCACGGAGGCGATTCGCGAAGTGCTCGTGCCGTTGCCGCCCGATGCGCCGGCCGTGCTGATCGCGCAACACATGCCGCCCGGCTTCACGAAATCGTTCGCGCAGCGCTTGAATGGCCTCGCTCGCATCTCCGTGAAGGAAGCCGAGCACGGCGAGCGCGTGCTGCCCGGCCATGCGTACATCGCGCCGGGGCATGCGCACCTCATGCTCGCGCGCAGCGGGGCGAACTACATTGCGCACCTGTCCGACGACCCGCCGGTGAACCGGCATCGTCCGTCGGTCGATGTGCTTTTTCGCTCGGCCGCGCAGCATGCCGGCAAGAACGCGGTCGGCGTGATCCTGACGGGCATGGGGCGCGACGGCGCGGCAGGACTGTTAGACATGAGAAATTCGGGCGCATACACTCTCGCCCAAGATGAAGCGAGCTGCATCGTCTTCGGCATGCCGCGCGAGGCAATCGCGCTCGGCGCGGCCGATGAGGTCGCGCCTTTATCGGAAATGAGCCGCCGGGTGATGGCACGCCTCGCGGCAATGGGCGATCGGGTACAGCGCGTGTAGCCGGCCATTGGGCATATTGAGCTTATTGAGCATATTGGGCATCAAGCATCGGGCCGCTGCGTGCGCCTCAAAATTGAGATAAAGGAATCGAGATGGACAAGGGAATGAAGATTTTGGTGGTGGACGACTTTCCGACGATGCGCCGGATCGTCCGCAACCTCTTGAAGGAGCTCGGCTACTCGAACGTGGACGAGGCCGAAGACGGCGCGGCCGGCCTGTCGCGTCTGCGCGGGGGCGGCTATGACTTCGTGATCTCGGACTGGAATATGCCGAATCTCGACGGTCTCGCGATGCTCAAGGAAATTCGCGCGGACGCATCGCTCGCTCATTTGCCGGTGCTGATGGTGACGGCCGAATCGAAGAAGGAAAACATCATCGCGGCGGCGCAGGCCGGCGCGAGCGGCTATGTGGTGAAGCCGTTTACCGCTGCGACGCTCGACGAAAAGCTCACGAAGATCCTCGAGAAGATGGCGAAGACCGGGAGCTGATGTGGACTACCCGACCCAAGCAGGAGCTGAGAGCGCCGAGAGCGCCGATCTGACGACGGATCGCATCCTTGCCCGCATCGGCCAGTTGACGCGTACGCTACGCGACTCGATGCGCGAGCTGGGCCTCGACAAGCACGTCGAGCGCGCGGCGGAGGCGGTGCCCGATGCCCGCGACCGGCTCAAGTACGTCGTGGAGATGACCGAGCAGGCGGCCGAGCGGGTGCTGACGGCGATCGAAGTCGCCAAGCCGATGCAAGAGCAGCTCGAAGCCGACGCAGCGGCGCTCGACGCGCGCTGGGCGCAGTGGTATGCCGCGCCGATCGAACGCGACGAAGTGCGCGCGCTGATGAACGATACGCGTGCGTTTCTCGGGTGCGTGCCGAACGCGACGGCGGCCACCAACGCGCAACTGCTCGAGATCATGCTCGCGCAGGACTTCCAGGATCTGACCGGGCAGGTCATCAAGAAGATCATGGACGTCGTGTATCTGATCGAGCAGCAACTGCTGGGTGTGCTCGTCGAGAACATCGCCCCCGAGCGGCGCGAGCAGTTCGCGGCGACGGCGGCGGCGCTCGCGGCCGAGCCGAGCTCGACCGGCAGCCCCGATTCGCTGCTGAACGGCCCACAGATCAACCCGGAAGGCCGCACGGACGTGGTGCAGGACCAGTCGCAAGTCGACGACCTGCTCGCGAGCCTCGGCTTCTGACGCGAGCGTTCGTCGCATGTCGTGCCTGCTCATGCGCCACGGGCGGTCCGCGAAAGCGCCGCCCTCGCATTGCAGGGCGCGCGTCACGGGCGCAATGAAGGCTCAATAAAGACTCAACCGGAACACGGCGAGGAGCCCTGCCGATGTCGATTTCGCTTCGTTTGCTTGGTTTGAGATGTTCGGTGCGTTCGATGCGTTCGATGCGTTCGATGCGTTCGGTGCGTTCGATGCCCTCGATCCATTCAGACCGTCTCATCGGCTCGATTCGATTGATCCGCTTCATGCAATCGATCCGCTCGATCCGCCCGGCGCTCGCAGCCGGTCTGCTGTGCCTCGCGACATCCGCCCATGCGGTGCTCGGCGGTGCGCCCACGCCGCCGCCCGCCGATGCAACTGCCATCACGCGCGTCCCCGTCGCTCACGCGGCATTCGCTTTCGCCGCTTCGTCCGCATCCTCGAGCGTACAGGGCGCCTCAGGCGGCGCGGCCGCCATGCCATTCACCGTTACGCAGACGACGCTCGCCTCCGGCACGCTCGTGCGCGAGTACGTCTCGCAGGCGGGCATCGTGTTCGGCATTGCCTGGAGCGGCCCGCGCATGCCCGATCTGCCGACGCTCCTCGGCAACTACTTCCCGCAGTACGTGAGCAGCGTGGAGGCGTGGCGCGCGCAGCACCCCGGGCGTGGACCGGTGAGTCTCGAAGGCTCGGCGCTCGTCGTGCGCTCGGGCGGCCATATGGGCTCGTTCCTCGGCCAGGCGTGGCTGCCGCAAGCGCTGCCAGCCGGCATGAGCGGCAAAGACATTCAATAGCCGAGCGGTTGGCGCGGCGAGAAGCATCGAACAAAGGAAAGCCATGTTGCGAACCGACAGCAGATTAGTCCGCGCGCTCGGCGCATTCGGTCTTGCAGCGGCGCTCGCGCTACTCGCGAGTTGCGGCGGCGGGGGCGGAGGAGGCGGGGGAGCCAACGGCAGCGCGACGACCGGCAGCATGAACGGCGGCAATTCGTCTCCCGCCGTCAACCAGGTCCCGATGACGGTGGCGCGCGGCGTCACCGGCACGGTCGCCAACATTCCGGCGGTGAGCGTGACGATCTGCGCGCCCGGTACAAGCATCTGCCAGACCATCGACAACATCCAGGTCGACACGGAATCGTTCGGCCTGCGCATTGCAAGCTCGGCGGCCTTCCAAGTGCTCGGCAGCCTGCCGTACGAGCAGACCGGCGGCATTCAGCTCGCCGAGTGCGTGCAGTTCGGTGAAGGCTACTCGTGGGGTTCGGTGCGCGCGGCCGACGTGTCGATCGGCGGTGAAACCGCAAGCAGCCTGCCGATCCAGATCATGGGCGACATGCCGTCGTCGACGCTGCCCGCCGCCGCGCAGACGAACGGCTGCGGCAACTTCGCCGACGAGAGCACCGTCTCGCAGCTTGGCGTGAACGGCATTCTCGGCATCGGCGTCGCGCTCAATGATTGCGGCGCGAACTGCGCCTCGCCTGCCGCCAGCCTTTACTACGCGTGCCCGAACGGCGCGAACTGCACGGGTGTGGGTGTATCGTCGCAGGCGGTCGCCAATCCCGTTTCGCGCTTTGCGAGCGACAACAACGGCGCGATCCTGACGATGCCGGCCATAGGCGACACCGGGATGTCCGCGGTCGCCGGCACGCTCACCTTCGGCATCGGCACGCGGTCGAACAACGCGATGGGCGCCTCGCACAGGTTCGCGACCACGGGCGGCGGGGACGTCAACGCCACATTCGGCGGCAACTCGCTTTTGGCGTTCTTCGATTCGGGCTCGAATGCCTACTTCTTCGCCGACGGCACGCTCCCCGCTTGCACCGGCGTTGCCGCGGCGTTCTATTGCCCGCCCGCGCCCCCGTCCCTCCCCGCGACGCGCAACGTTACCGTAGCGAGCTACAGTGCGTCGAGCTCAGGCGCCCCGGGCGGCTTGAACGTGACAATGAGCGTGGCGAACGGCACCGCGCTCGTCACGAGCGGCAACTACGCGTTCAACGATCTTGCGGGCGGTCCGGGCTTGCCAGGCTCCGTTGATATCGGCATGCCGTTCTTTTACGGCCGCACCGTGTACTTCGGGTACGACCTGACTGCCTCGGGCGGTACCGCTCCGTTCGTAGCGTTCTAACGTTCTAATTCAAGTATTTCGTCTTTCGAGCCCCGGTGGCCCAAACGGGCCGGCCGGGGACGAGCCGCCTTCACCCATCGCCCTCTCTGCGTCCAGTTCATGCTGGATGCGGCGCGCCGGATGCCCGGCACCCTCCGTTTCATTCACCGCCCCGCCGCTTGCGACTTTCTTCCCGCTCGCGCATCATTTCGCCTGGCGAAATCGGAAACGTTTCGCAAACCTTTCAGGTAGGCGGACGCGGCTTCGTGTACTAGATTTCGAGAAGCGAACACATACACGGCAAATTTGATACGGGGAATCATCTGAGGGAGGATTCTCTGCAATGTCGACTCGTTCAACCTGCGCCGCATTGCGTGTGCTTCTTGCGACATGCAGCCTGCTCTCGCTGGCCGCGCCCGCCCACGCGGTGCTCGGCGGTGCGCCCACGAAGCCGCCCGCGGGCGCAACCGCCGTCACGCTCGGCCCCGGCCCCGTCACCCATGCGGCATCGATGCCCGCATACGCTTCGGCATCCTCGGGCGTGCAGGGCGCCTCGGGCGGCACGGCCACCGCGGCCTTCACCGTCAACCAGACGACGCTCTCCTCCGGCACGGTCGTGCGCGAGTACGTCTCTCAGGCGGGCATCGTGTTCGGCATCGCCTGGAGTGGCCCGCGCATGCCCGATCTGCCCTCGCTCCTCGGCAGCTACTTCCCGCAATACGTGAGCGGTGTCGAGGCGCTGCGCGCCCAGCACCCCGGGCGTGGACCGGTGAACGTCGAAGGCTCGGGCCTCGTCGTGCGCTCGGGCGGTCACATGGGCTTGTTCTCCGGTCAGGCGTGGCTGCCGCAAGCGCTGCCCGCGGGCGTCAGCGGCAATGACATTCAATAACCCACCGACCAGGGGCAAACCATGTTGCGAACCAACAGCAGATTCCTCCGCGCGTCGGCCGCGTTTCGCGCGTCAGCCGCGCTGCGCGCGTCGGCCGCGCTGCGCGCGTCGGCCGCGCTTCGCGCGCTGACGGCGCTCGGACTTGCCGCGGCGGCGGCGATGGTCGGCGGGTGCGGAGGCGGCGGGGGCGGGAGCAGCGGCGGTGGAGGGGGCGTGTCCGCATCGGGGCAAACCAACGTGGTGCAGGTCACGGTCGCGCGTGGTCTTGGAGGGATCGCCAACATTCCAACCGTCAGTGTGACGGTCTGCGCGCCCGGCACGGGCACCTGCGAGACCATCGACAACATCCAGCTCGACACCGAATCGTTCGGCCTGCGTCTCGTGGGCACCGCGGCGGCGAGCGTGCTCGGCAGCCTGCCGCAGCAGACGGTGGGGGGCTTTCCTGTTGCGGAGTGCACCCACTTCGCCGACGGCTTCATCTGGGGCTCGGTGCGCACGGCCGACATCAAGATAGCCGGCGAATCGGCGAGCAATGTGCCGATTCAGATCGTCGGTGACCTCGGTGCGTCGACGGTGCCGGTTGGCTGTCAGAACGGCCCTAACGAGAGCTCGGCGGCGAACATCGGCGCGAACGGCATTCTCGGCGTTGGCGTCGCCCTGCACGACTGCGGCTCGCTCTGCGTGGGGGCGGCCATCAACAGCAACTACTACGTGTGCCCGAACAACACAAGCTGCACGCAAACGGTGCTCGCGCTTTCGCAGCAAGTCGCCAATCCTGTGTCGCGCTTCTCAACCGACAACAATGGCGTCATTCTCACCGTGCCCCCAGTCGGCGCCACCGGAGCGGCTTCGGTTACCGGTTCGCTCACATTCGGCATCGGGACACGGTCGAACAATGTGATGGGCGCCGCGCAGAAATACACCACAAGCGCATCCGGCGACGTCAATGTTACGTTCAACGGCTCGCCGGTCACGGCTTTCTTCGATTCCGGCTCGAACGCATATTTCTTCACCGACGGCACGCTCACGTCGTGCTCGGGCAACGCGTTCTATTGTCCGGGCACGCCGACGACGCGCACCGTCACCATCGCCAGCTTCAACAACGTCGCGCCCGGCGCCGTCGGCGGCACGTCAGTCACGATGAATGTCGCGAATGCGAATGCGCTGTTCGCAAGCGGTAACTTCGCGTTCAACAACATGGCGGGCAACCTGGGCATGTCGAACCTGATCGATTTCGGCATGTCCTTCTTCTACGGTCGCACGGTCTACTACGGGTTCGATCAAACGGCGACGATCGGCGGCGCGTCGCCCTTCATCGCCTTTTAGCGTGACCTAGCCACGCAGCCGCTCCCTCATCCGGACGAGAAAGAGCGGCTCGACAACAACGTTTGTGACGTCCGTGACGGTTGTGACGCCCGTTACCCGGCGCCTATCTTTCATTTTTCTTTCTCCTGAAAGGCGGCCGCAAGCGCCGCCTTGCCGATCAACCGCCCTCCCGGCCCCCGCCGCCGGGCGCGGCGCCGATCAG
>DASZGN010000223.1:0-4154 GCA_035938775.1 Trinickia sp. | reverse complement strand
CGCGCTTCATCGTCGAGCCCGTGCGGCGCAACACGGCGCCCGCGCTGACGCTCGCCGCGGCCATGCTTACCGCCACGGGCGACGACGCGCTCATCATTGCGATGCCCGCCGATCATGCGCTTGCCAATGTCGGCGCATTCGAGCGCGCGCTAGCCGTCGCGGCGCGCCAAGCGGCGAGCGGGGCGATCGTCGCGCTCGGCGTGCGGCCGACGCGGCCCGATACGGCCTTCGGCTACATGCTGATCGGCGAGCCGCTCGCCGACGGCGCGCACCGCATCGAGCGCTTTGTCGAGAAGCCGGCTGCCGAGCTTGCCTCGCAGTACGTCGACTCGGGTACGTATTGGTGGAATAGCGGCATCTTCGTCGTGCTCGCGAGTGTCTGGCTCAAAACGCTCGCGACGCTCAATCCGCGCATGCACGAGGCATGCCTCGCGGCATTCGATGAGGGCACGTACGACGGCGCGTGCTTTCATCCTCACGCGGGCCACTTCGCGCACGCGCCGTCCGATTCGATCGACTACGCGGTGATGGAGCGCTTGGGCAGCGACGCGGGCGTCGTCGTGCCGCTCGATGCGGGCTGGTCCGACCTCGGCTCGTGGGACGCCGTGTGGGATGCGCTCGACAAGGATGTAGACGGTAACGTCGCGCAAGGGCGCGTCGTCTTCGAGGGCGCGACATCGAGCTTCGCTCACGCGGAGGGGCGGCTCGTCGCCTGCGTCGGCGTGACCAACGTTGTAGTTGTCGAAACCGAAGACGCGGTGCTCGTGGCCGATCGCGCGCACGTGCAGGACGTAAAGGCGCTCGTCTCGCGCATCAAGGCGCAGGCCGCCCCCGAAGCCGACGCGCCCCGCAAGGTCTGGCGACCATGGGGCCATTACGACTCGCTCGATCGCGGCGAGCGCTTCCAGGTGAAGCACATCGTCGTGCAGCCCGGCCGGCGCCTTTCACTGCAGCGGCACCACCATCGCGCAGAGCATTGGGTCGTCGTGCGCGGCACCGCGCTTGTCACGCGCGGCACCGAGCAGTTTCTCGTCGGCGAGAACGAATCAACGTTCATTCCGCTCGGCGTCACGCACCGTATCGAGAACCCCGGCAAGTTGCCCCTCGAAATCATCGAGGTGCAATCGGGCTCGTATCTCGGCGAAGACGACATCGTGCGCTACGACGACAACTACGGAAGAGCCTGACGCAGCTGCATGACGCTGCGCAGCGTCGCGCTCTCGCAGGAGAAGCGAAATGAAGTGAATGCGCGCAGAGAAGCGCGCAGAGAAGCGCCCAACACATAACGCAACGAACGCGCAGTACGTCAACCACATCGCACGCCGGGGGAGGCATCATGGTCGGAATACAGGGCTCGCTCGCGCGAACCCTAGATGTCGTGCTCGTTCTCGCGGGTGCCGAGGTCGCCTCGTTGATTCGCCTCGAGGATCTCGCGCACAACGCGACCGATGCGGTGTTCGTCGCGTTCGCCGAAGTGTTCACGCTCGCGTTCTTTCCGGCTTTCGGCGTCTATCAATCGTGGCGCGGACGCTCGGTGCCGCAGCTCGTGAGCCGCGTCACGCTGGCGTGGCTCGTCATTCAGGCGTGCGGCCTCGTGTTGATGTTCTCGTTTCATGAGAGCGGCGTCATCTCGCGCTTGTGGTTCTTCTACTGGAGCGCGCTCACCGGCAGCGCGCTCATCGCTTCGCGCGTGATCGTGCATGCCGTGCTCGCGCACGTGCGACACGCGGGGCTGAACTTGCGAAGCGTCGCTGTAGTGGGCGGCGGCGAGCACGGCGAACAGGTCGTGCGCAACATCGCGGCGTCGCCAACCAGCGGCTTTCGCGCCGAGTCGATCTTCGATGCGCACCCAGACGCGCTCGAGCATGCCAGGCCGAGAAGCCTGTCCGCGTATGACGATTTCGCAGAGTTCGCGCAGCACGTGCGCACGGAAGGCGTGCGCGAACTGTGGCTCGCGCTCCCGCTTTCCGAGGAATCCACGATCCTTCGCTGCATCAACGAGTTTCGCGACGATCTCGTCAACATCCGCTTGATACCCGATGTGCGCAGCCTGGCGGTCTTCAACAGCGGGATGATCGACTTGATCGGCGCGCCCGCCATCAACCTCGTTGCCTCGCCGCTCTCGCCAAGCGCGCTCCTGCAAAAGGAGGCGTTCGACCGCGTCTTCGCCGCGCTCGCGCTCGTCGCACTGCTGCCGCTGCTCGTCTTGATCGCGCTTGCCGTCAAGCTCTCCTCGCGCGGTCCGGTCTTCTTCACGCAACGTCGCAAAGGTGCCGATGGACGCGTGTTCAGGATCTTCAAGTTCAGAACGATGCGCGTTCACGACGAAGCGAGCGGCACGCTGCGCCAGGCGACGCGCAACGATCCGCGCGTCACCAGACTCGGCGCGTTCTTGCGGCGCACGAGTCTCGATGAGCTGCCGCAGTTCCTCAACGTGCTGCGCGGCGAGATGTCGGTAGTGGGCCCGCGTCCGCATGCGCTCGAGCACGACGATCTCTATGGGCGGATCGTCGACGGCTACGTGCATCGTTACCGGATGAAGCCAGGCATCACGGGCTGGGCGCAAGTCAATGGCCTGCGAGGGGAGACCGATCAGATCGAAAAGATGCAAAGCCGCGTCGAATATGACCTTTATTACTTGCGCAACTGGTCGTTCGCACTCGACATGCGCATCATCGTGGCGACGCTCGTGAACGGCTTCGTTCACCGCAACGCGTACTGATCATGCGCGCGACACGTCCAAGCCCCTCGAGCCCGCTCGCGCACCATGCGCATTCGACCCGCCGAAAGCGGTTGCGCGCGCAACCATCGGCGATCGGTCCGCGGGCCGCGGCCTTGAGCGCAGCGCTCGCGTTTTCGTCGTCGGCCCATGCGGCGGGCGACGCACTCAATGCGTTCGGCCAATCGGGCGGGCTCGTCATTCCTTACGGCTTCGCGCTGCCGCAAGGCGCGGCCGAAGCGCAGTACAACAACTACATCGATCCGCGCTACGCACGCACGGCCACGGGCTCGCAGGTGTACTGGGGCGGCGTCGGGCTGCTGCCTTATGTCGAAGTGTCGGCCGGACTCGCGAACTATCCCGGCAACGTCCCGGCCCCGTTCTTCGGCGCGGACCACTTCGTCTTGCGGCACCTCATGGGCAACGTAAAAGCCGAGGTGCCGCAGTTTTTCCGCTGGCAGCCGGCGATCGCGTTCGGCGTGAGCGACATTGGCGGGCAGACCCACTTCTTCCGCTCGAAGTACGCCGTCATCTCGCAAGCGTTCGGGCCGGCCACGTTCACGCTCGGCTACGGCCACGGCGATCGCCTCGACGGCGTGTTCGGGGGCGCGGCGCTTGCGCTCGGCAGGACGGGCCTGTCGCTTCTCGCCGAGGACGATGCGAAGACGCCCTATTTGGGCGTGCGCTACGCCTCGCCCGCGATTCACTGGCTCGCCGACACGAGTGTCGTCGGCACGGTGATGCGCTCGATGCGGAGCACCGATGGCGCCGCGCCGCGCGTGTCGATTTCGGTGGGCATCCGGATTCCGCTCGGCAGGCGCTTCGACGCGGCACGTTGCGCGCAGGGCTTGTGCGAGGGCGATATGGCGCGTGAGGATCGCGCGGGGCTCGACAAGCGCGTTGCCGCCGTTGAAGTTGCCGCTGCCCCTGCCGATTCTGCTGCCGCGGTGCCCGATCCGATTGCCGTGTCGAGCGACACCGCCGCATGGCGCGAGCGGACCGCGTTGCGCGTGCCCATCGCCGACGACATGGCTGCCGCCGGCTTGCCAGCGCCAGCGCCCGTTGCCCGTGCGGCCACCGCGCCGGAGGTCCCCGCCGCCGCGCCTGAAATCGTGCCCGCCGATCTCGACACGTCGCCGCTCGACACGATCTTCCGCCGTCTTGTCGACGCGGGTCTCGAGCGTGTGCGCGTCGGCATGATCGGGCATGAGCTCATCGTCGAATATGAAAACCATCGGTACGGCCAGAACGAGGCCGATGCGTTGGGGATCGTGCTCGGCGTCGCGAGCGAGTATGCGCCCGCCGGCATCGACGTGGTACGCGCCGTCATCGAAAAGGCCGGAGAGCCGCTCGGCGAAGTGAGTGTCGCGCGCGCGGCCTATACGCAGTTTCTCGAGGGCGACTCGTCCGCGGCCGCGCGCGCCTCGCTCACGAT
>DASZGN010000222.1:0-3344 GCA_035938775.1 Trinickia sp. | reverse complement strand
CAGTCAGCGCCTTGTTCGAATGACTGGCGCGGTTGGGCAGCGCAATCGATGCCTTCGGACCCTCGAGCGATTCGAAAGCGGCATCATCGAAACACCGATGACGCTGGTCGCGCCTGCATCGCGGCCCGCAAGCCGCCACGCTTCGTGCAGTCATCGCCTTCGCGGTGACCCACCTATCGAGATCATCCGGCAGAACGTCGAGTAGAGCCGCACGGCAAGGGCGAACAGCGGCTGCAATGCAATGGCCACGGCATCAAGGCGACGAAGCAGACGATGAACGGTCTTCACGATGTTCCTCGATTGCGCAAACAAGCCGATGGCCAAATAGTTGCGAGAACAACCAATCGATATCGACACCCGCGGGCGTCAGCGTCGCCTCGATCGGAGCACCTTCCAGCAATGCAACGACGGCCTGCGCTTCAGGCTCGCCTAGCGCTTGCCAACGCACGGTGAAACGCTCGCGCCAGATGAGAACCGATTGACCGCCCGCGTCGAGCCGAGCGGTGGTGCCCCCGGCATGCATGGCAAGAATGTCGGCGATGGGCCAGGCGCTTGACCGCGCGACACCGACCGATGGCGCAAGCCGCAGCGATGCCGCACCAAACCGCCCAGCCCCCAGCGCCGCGAGCACGGAGCGATCGAGCTCTGCGGCGTCGTCGGCGTAATAGGCGCGCCGCATGAGCCAATCGACTTGTGCGACATCGGCCAGATAGGGCAACTCAGCGGCCGGTGCAAAGCCGCGAATGAAGGCGGGCAGGGCCGCGCCGTCGTCGTGGAGATTTGTCGACGTTGCCGGCGTCGCGATGACGTAGGCGCGCGCGAGTGCATGGAAATACTCGACACCGACGAGCATGACGACGTTGGCGAACGCGTCGGTGAGCGCAGCGATGCGATTGAGCCGTACATTGTTGCGATACACGCCGATGCGCGCGCGCGTTTGCGCGGTAATGCCGGCAGGCGTGCGTGCGTCGTCGAGAAGCGCCTCCGCGAAATCGTCGAGGACATCGCCGTAGCTCAACATGTGCGCATCCTCGTAAGCGCGACGCTGTCGGCATCATGCGCAGTGCTCGCGGGCTGGCTCGCGACGACTCGCGCTTGCAATTGCCGGTATTCGTCAATCAACGCATCGAGCGACGGCAGATGCGTGTCGCGCTCGAGCAAAACCGGCACCGGTCCGAAACGCGCGAGTGCGGCGTCGAGCAGGTCCCAGACCGCATCGCTGACGGGTGCGCCGTGGCTATCGATCGCCACGTCGTCGAGCCATTCGAATCCGGCGACATGGATTTCACCCACGCACCCAAGCGCAAGCCGCGCCATTTCGGCATGCGGGTCGGTACGCAGATTAAGCGCATTCACGTGAAGGTTGTTGATGTCCAGCAACACGCCGCAGCCGGTGCGCGCGACGAGCTCGGCGAGCATTTCCGCTTCGGTGCAGGTTTCGCCTTCGAATGCCACGTAGGCGGACACGTTCTCGATCAAGATCTGCCGCTTGAGCTCGTTCTGGACGTAATCGATATGCTCGGCCACAAGCACAATCGCACCGTCGATGCGCGGCACGGGCAGCAGGTCGTTAAAGCAGGGCCCTTCCGCGCGCGCGCGATTCCAGCACAAATGCTCGGAGACGAGCGATGGTTGAATGCGCGCAATAAGCGCCTTTAGCTGTTGAAGATGTCGCGCATCGGGCGCCGCGTGACTGCCAAGCCCCATGCCGACGCCATGCAGGCTCACGGGGTAGCGTTCGCGCACGCGTTCGAGCGCGGCGACGGGCTCACCGCCACCGAAGTAATTTTCGCTATGGGTTTCCCACCAGCCCACTGACGGCGTCTTCGCCAGCACGCCGGCCAAATGCGGGCCACGTAGCCCGAGGCCCGCGCCCGATAGGGCCTTCGAATTCATCGACGCCGCTCCTTCTCAAGCCCCTTCCCATTGTTTGCGACGGCAAGTGCATCCAGGCGGCTTGCCGTCGCCCTCGCGGGCGCGTGCTTACGTGCCCGAACTCAGCGATCCCTTCATTTTTTCGCACGTGCCTTGCGCAACAAGCTTGAACTCAGCCTTGTCGTCACTAGTCTTGGCTTGGCCCGCGCACGAATGATTGTTGCCCGCGCAGTCATTCTGGCCGACCTTCGCAATGCCGTAGCATTTCTCCTGCTCCGGGTCGCCCGCGGCGAGAACCGGGCTGGCGAGCGTCGCACCCAGTGCGGCGGTAAAGGCGGCGGCGGCAATCCATTGCTTGTCCATCTGACTCTCCTTGGTGGTCTATAACAGCCATGAGTCGGGCTTCAATAGCTCGAGTTGGTGCTCGCCCGCGAATAGGGCACGGCGCTCAGCTTCTTTCCAGCGCCAAGTCGCATGTCGCATGTCGGCGTCGCGAGGTCCGACTCTTGCACGATTCAATACGCGATCACAGTACGGGCGGATGCATCCGGTGCCTGTTGTCGTCCCCGTCACGAGATCGTCATGGTTGTGACGATTCGTAAGCGCCCGTGGTACAGCACCATTTGTCCACAGATTCTGTGGAAAAGTTTGTGGACAGGCAAGGCAAAAGCCGCAGCCAGCCGTCGATTCGCTGGGCTGCGCACAAAACGAGCCGCCGGACTCGCGAGCGCCGACTATGATGGAAAGCTGTGCAACGTCTTGTCTGTCAGGCGTCGAGCTAAAAAGGAGCGAAGCAATGGCTTACAAGATCGAAGTCGTCGTCGGCAGCTTGCGTCGCGAATCGTTCAACAAGACGCTCGCTCACGCCGTGACAAAGCTCGCGAGCGCCGAGCTCGAATTCTCGTTTCTCGATATCGGTTCGTTGCCGCTCTACAGCCAGGACTACGACCCGGACTTTCCCGACGTCGCGCGCCACCTGAAACAGCAGATCGAAGCCGCCGATGGGCTGCTGTTTTTCACCCCTGAATACAACCGCTCCATGCCCGGCGTGCTGAAAAACGCGATCGATTGGGGATCGCGCCCCTGGGGCCAGAATTCATGGAAAGACAAGCCGACCGCCGTTTGCGGCATTTCGCTCGGCGCGACCGGCACCGCGTTGGCGCAGCAGCATCTGCGCAACGTACTCGCCTATCTCGACGTGCCGACGCTCGGCCAGCCGGAAGTCTTCCTCAAGTACGCGGACGGTTTTTTCGACGCGGCCGGCAATATCGCCAGTGAAGGCACGCGCAAGTTCCTGCAGACGTTCGTCGATCGCTACGAGGCCTGGGTCAAGCGGCACATCGATCGAAAGTAAACTTCAGCGTTTGCGCTCGTCCTCGTTGCCGCTGTCGTCCGTGTGGAACTCTTCGTTTTGCAGGTACTCGTCGGGCACGGCGGGCGCAGGTGACCCAGGCGACTGCGTGGTTGAC
>DASZGN010000221.1:0-15733 GCA_035938775.1 Trinickia sp. | reverse complement strand
GCAGAGATACTGGGGAAATCACGTTGCCGCCGACCATGCTAGACCGTCTGCGAGCGAAGCTCCCATAAGCCTGGCTGCAACTTATACGTTCTCCGACAAGCAAGGCGTCATAGACCGCAGCCCAAGCGGCCCGGCATCGACAAATTATCAGACAAAAAACACCTCAGATCGCTCGCGGGGGCGCCCAAAAAAGATGTTGACATCGATTGGCTTCTTCACTATCTTTCTGTACATCGCATGCGATTTAATCGTCTGCGACTAACACACAACCTACTGAAAGTTTGAGGATCTCACCATGCCCAAGATCGAAAAAGTCCTGTTCTCCGGCAAGACCCACACAACGGCAACCCGCCGCGACGACACCACGCGCAGCAATGAAGGCCGCCTCGATATCAAGCTGTCGTCGCCCTCCGGCGCCGGCAACGGCACGGCTCCCGAGCGACTGTTCGCCGCCGTCGAGTCGCATCCGACCGCCGAGCAACTGTTCGCGGGTGCATGGTCGGCCTGTTACATCGCCGCCGTCGGGCTCGTAGCCCAGGAGAAAAAGGTCACGCTGCCCGCCGATCTGGCCGTCGATATCGAGGTGGATCTAGGCATGACAGGTAAGGAGTATTTCCTCCAGGCTCGGATCAATCTCAGCGTGCCGGGCCTCGCGCATGACGTCGCCGAGGCGCTTGCACACGCCGCAGATCAAATCTGCCCGTACTCGAAAGCCGTGCGAGGCAACATCGACGTCACGCTGAACGTCCGTACGTAACAAGACGGCGCGGCCGGTTCGCCTTTGCCAGTAACTCGTCGAACCGGCCGCCGGCCCGCACTATCCGCGTGCCCCGGCCGATGGCAATACCGCGCTTTACTCCGCTCGATTGAGGCTTGCGAAGTTCGCGCCGCGCTCGACCAGTTCGACGAGCAGCGGCGAAGGCCGCCAAAAGAGCGCGTCCTCTTTGGCGAACTCGCGGATGTCGGCAAGGATCTTCGCGAGGCCCACGGTGTCCGCATAATGCATCGGGCCACCGCGATAACGCGGAAAACCGTAGCCGTGCACGAAAGTCACATCGACATCGAGCGGACGCAGCGCAATGCGCTCGTGCACGACGTTGGCGCCTTCGTTGATCATCGCGGCCATGTAGCGGCGAACGATTTCCTCCTCCGTAAAGGCGCGCGGCGTGACGCCCGCACGCCGGCGTTCCTCGTCGATGATCGCTTCGACTTCAGGGTCGGGCATGCCGGTGCGTGCGCCTTCCGGATACAGGTAAAAGCCGCGCCCCGTCTTCTGACCGAACCAGCCGCGCGCGCACAGGACGTCAGATACGTGCACATAGCGCGCGTTCGGATCGCGCGTGGCGGCACGGCGCTTGCGCGTTGCCCAGCCGATGTCGCCGCCCGCGAGATCTATCACCTGGAACGGCCCCATCGGGTAGCCGAACTCGCGCATTGCCCGGTCGATCTGGTAAGGCGATGCGCCGTCTTCCATCATGTGATCGGCAGCCTGGCGGTACACGGCGAGAATGCGATTGCCGATGAAGCCGTCGCACACGCCGGCGCGCACGGGCACCTTGCGCAGCTTCTTCGCGAGATCGAAGGCAGTCGCGACCACATCGGCGCTCACCTTCGCCGGCACCACGACTTCGAGCAGCTTCATGATGTTGGCCGGCGAGAAGAAATGCAGGCCGACCACGTCGCCAGGACGCGATGTGCCCGCGGCAATCGCATCGATGTCGAGATACGACGTATTCGTTGCCAGCACCGCGCCGGGCTTGCACACGCGATCGAGCTCGGCGAACACCGCGTGCTTGACCGCCATGTCCTCGAACACCGCCTCGATCACGAGATCGACCTCACCGAGCGCGTCATAGGACGTACTGCCCGTGAATCGCGCCATCTTCTCCGACTTTGCGGCCGCGCTCATGCGGCCCTTTCCGATCAGGCCGTCGTAGACCTTCTCGATGTGGGCACGCCCGCGCGCAAGCGAAGCGTCGTCGCGTTCGACCATCACAACGGGCAAGCCCGCGTCGAGCACCGCCACCGCGATGCCCGCGCCCATGGTGCCTCCGCCGATCACGCCTACCCGCTCGATGGTCCGCGGCGAGGCTGTGCGCGTCTCGGGCGCCTTGAGCACTTCGCGCTCGGCGAAAAAAGCGTGCACGAGTCCCGCGCGCTGCGGGCTCTCGATGCATTGCAAGAAAAGTTGGCGCTCGATACCCAAGCCTTCTTCGAACGGCTTCTCGATTGCCGCCTCGACCGCATCGACAATCTTGAGCGGCGAGAAGAGCCCACGTGCCTTCTTTGCCGTGTCGGCGCGCGCCGCGGCGACGGCCGCGACACTCGCTTCGCGATCGGCGAGTGCCTGCGCATCGCGCGTACGCCGCACCGGCGCGCCCGAGGCAATCAGCTCGTTCGCGTACGCAAGCCCTTCTTGAGCCGCGTCGCCGCCCGCCCCAATCCGGTCCACCAGACCGAGCGCGTGCGCTTCCTTGGCACTGACGTGCCTACCGCTCAGCATCAGGTCGAGCCCGGCCTGCGCGCCGATGAGCCGCGGCGCGCGCTGCGTGCCGCCTGCACCGGGCAGCAGGCCCAACTGCACTTCGGGCAAGCCGAGCTTCGCACCCTCGACGGCAAGCCGATAATGCGACGCGAGCGCCACTTCAAGCCCGCCGCCGAGCGCCGCGCCGTGAATCGCGGCCACGACAGGCTTCCCGCAGTTCTCGATCCGGTTGCAGACTTCGGGCAGCGACGGCGGCTTCGGCGGTTGGCCGAACTCGCGGATGTCCGCCCCACCGATGAAGTTGCGTGCGGCGCCCGCGATCACGACAGCCTCGACGGCCGGATCGGCGTCGGCCGCCTCGATCGCGGCCAGCAAGCCGCCTCGCACGCCGGCGCTCAACGCATTGACGGGCGGGTTGCCGATCGTCACAAGCAGTACCTTGCCGTGCAGCTCACGCGTGACAAGCTCAGCCGGGGTCTCCAAATTCATCTTTTCTCTCCGCATTCAGATGGCGAGCCGAACGGCTCGTCTTGAACAGTCGATTGTCGAGTGGTCGGCGTCGATTGACAATGGCAGACGCGATTGACAGACTGTCAAAACTTCTTTGACATCGATCGCTTTATGGACGTTCATTCGCTCACCTTGCTGGTGGAGATACTCGATGCGGGCAGTCTCAGCGAGGCCGCGCGCCGCCTGAAGATGACGCGCGCCAACGTCAGTTATCACTTGAACCAGCTCGAGCGCTCGATCGGGCAGCAACTCGTGCGGCGCACGACGCGCCGAGTGGAGCCGACCGAGATCGGTCTGCGGCTCGCCGAGCACGGCCGGGCGATTCAGAATGCGCTCCTTTCCGCGCGCGAATCCGTATCGAGGCTCGGCCAGAGCCTGCAAGGCCGTGTCGGCCTGAGCGTGCCGAGCGGTTATGGGCAACTGGTCATGTCCGGGTGGCTGATCGCATTCAAGCGCCTTTATCCCGACATCGTGCTCGACGTGGTGTTCGAAAACCGCGTCGCCGATCTCGTGCGCGACGACGTGGACATCGCCGTGCGGGTTATCTCCGAGCCCCCTCAAAACCTGGTGGCGCGCGACATGGGCCCGGTGAGCTATGTCGCCTGTGCCTCGGCCGACTATGCGCAAGCTCACGGCATGCCGGCGGAGATCGACGAATTGCGCACGGTGCCGCTCATCACATCGGGCGTGGTGGGACGGCATCTGCGCGTGGCCGCTTACCGGCGCGGCGAGCGGCACGAGGTGCTGCTCGAACCGACGCTTATTTCGGAGAACTTCCTTTTTCTCCGCGAGGCGATTCTGGCGGGGGTCGGAATCGGGCTCGTGCCCGACTATGTCGTGCATGACGACGTGAGGCAAGGCACCGTCATCACTGCATTGGATACATGGCGGCTCAGTATTTTCGGCACGCGCATGTACATGCTGTACATGCCTGAACGCCATCGCACGCTTGCCGCATCCACATTGATCGAGTTTCTGCTCGAATCGGCGCGTGCGGCGTGGCACACCTTGCCCCAGGAGGCTGCGCCGGGCGAATCATCGAATCACACCTTGCGCAAGCGCGCGTCGCGAAAGCAAGTGTCGTAAGCAAGCGTCACGCTCGATTACGACAACTCGTTGCGTCCGGCAATACGCACGACGTCCGCCGTGTGCCGCCCAAACACCTCGTGGATCAGACCCGCGCGCACGGCGAGACACATCAGCGTCATCGAAAGCGTCGCCTCGCCGATCACGCGCGCGAGCGCCATGCCCATCGCACCGTGCCGCGGCGCGAGCCACAGCGCCGCAGCCAGGTTGGCCAGGCCCGACATCAACCCGGCGATGGCGAGCAAGCGGTCCTTCTTGCGCGGCACGAATACATAAAAGCCGACGAACTGATTGAATGCGGCGAAAGGAAACATCCAGGCGAATCGTTGCAGCACGTGAGCGCTTGGCGCGAACGCAGCGCCTAGAATCATCGGCAGCAACAACGGCGAGAGCAGTAACGCGCCGGCGAGCGCGGCGAACCCATAACCGAGCAGCAGCGTAGCGCCGCGACGACTCGTCGCGCGCGCGCCTCGCTTGTCGCCGTGCGCGAGCTGGCGCGAGATCGTCGGGATGAACACCTGTCCGGCCGGCCCCATGAGGCTCAAGCCTAGCGTGGCGAAACGCTCAGCTGCGCCGTAGTAGCCGACTTGCGCAGGTGTCGACATCAGCGTGAGCAGATAAGTGGACGACGACGTCAGCACGACGGAGCCCGTCGAATAGCAAAAGAGCAGCGTCGAGCTGCGCACGAGCGCCCTGATGCCCGCGAAACCCACTCGCGGCAAGCCGATATCGCGCGTCGCGAGCCCATAGGCGATGGCGGTCGAAGCGAGGCACGCGATCAAGAGGCTGCCCGGCACCCACGTGGATTCACCGGGGCCGCGCACAAGCGAAAGCACAAGAACGAGACTCACCGCGAATCCGACGACTTCCAAAATAATAGGAGTCCGAAATTGATGCCGGCCCTGGAACAGCCAACCGAGGTTCAAGCCGTTGAGCACGCCCAGTGCCGTCGCGAGAAAGCCGATGAGCGGACGTTGCGCCAGCACCGGCGAGCAGAACGTGGCAGTCGCGCCGACGATGCCGGCGAGCACGCCCATCGCGAGACGCGCACTTACGTGCAGCGAAAAAATAGCGTTGTGCTCGCCTCTCGCTTGCGCCTCCGAGACATCGCGAATGCCGACAAACGTGAATCCGTAGCTCACGAGCATCCAGATCACGTTCATCAGCGACATCGCGGCGAGCACGCGCCCGTACTCGGTCACGCCGAGCACGCGTCCGTAGAACGGAATCACCACGATGAGGTAGACGTACCTCATGACGTAGCCGCCGTACACGAACGCGAGCACACGTGTGTTTTCTTTCTTATCCATAATTTTTTTCAAGCGCCATTACGGCTCGCCGTCACGGCTCGCCGTCACAGCTTGGCCGCGCCCGCCCCCCGAGCGTCGTTCAGTCGAAAACTGGGCGAATCAGTGGGCCGCGGTGCCGCGTCGCGCGAGAGGATTGGAAATGAAGCGCACCACGTAGTCGGAAAGCCGCGAGGAGGGAACAAGACACAAGCAGGACAACCCCACCGTGGCCAACTTTTTCCCCACGCTCCAGAACGGGTTTGCCACGATCGAGTGCAGGTAATCGCGCGACTCGAATGCGAACCAGTGCCAGCGTCTCGCGAGCGACGCCCGATAGATCTGTTTGCAAAAGATCGCCTTCTCGTGGGAGAAATCGTGAAAGGCAGCCGGCAGCTCCACGCCCAAGCGCTTGCGCACGACGAGCCTCAATGCGATCCACCGCGCCACATAGGCCCGCGGCGCCTTGTTGTTTTTTTCGGAGTTGGCGAACGAAACATCGTGCGCGCCCGCGTTGTGCACGCGATAGGCACCGAGCGCGTGCGAAATGGACGCGACCTGCCCGACAAGCGCGATGCCGTATATCGCAAAGAAGTCCGCGCCATAGCGCCCCTCCGCTGTTTCGGGAATCGGGAAAATCCGGCGCAGCGCTCTCACACGGTACGCGTTGCCCGAAGCGGGAGGCGACGGATAAAGCCAGCCGTGGCGCAGCAGCGCTCCGCAGTCGGCAGGCGCATCGGAGTGCGGCACGCTGACACCGGTCGGCTCGCCGTTTTGGCCGATGACGTCGAGCTTGAACTGAACCTTCACGCAGTGGCGGCACGCTTCGAACCTGCGCAAGACTTCCAAGGCGGCGTCGGGATAGAGCACGTCGTCGGCATCGAGCAGAATCACGTAGTCCGTGTCGATTTCTTCAATGGCACGGTTGTAGGCCGACACCTGCCCGCCATTGCTCTTCATCACCGAGCGAACGCGCGAGCCATATTGCGCGATGATCTCGCGCGAGCGGTCGGCAGAGCCGTCATCAATGACAAGCACCTTGGTCGCGGGATATGTCTGGGCCAGCGCGGAATCGATGGCGCTCGCAAGAAAGCGCTCGTAGTTGTAATTACAGATGGCAATCGTGATGGATTTCATGGCGGGGGGAATCCTCCTCGCTACGGCTTTATCGATCATCGTCGAGTTGGCGGCAGTCTCCCCCGCGGCGACGCTCCGCCTTCGCGCGCCACGCGGTCGATCACGCCGTCACGCCTCCAAGGTGTACGTGTTGCTGCGCAGAGTAGCCGACAAAAAACACGCAATTCGAATAGGGCTGAAAAGCCCGTGGTCTTGACCGATTAGGTTGAGAGTCGGCAGGGGGCGGCCGGCATGAAAACGCGAGAATAGCGGCGAGCGAAGAAACAGTGAGGAGAACGATGAACACGGCAATGCGGGTGGCCTTCGTCCACAGGATATCGGCAAGGCGGCGCCCCACCCTGCTGCGCATCGTGTTCTCGACGCTCATGCCCCTCATCAGCGCTTTGTGGTTCGCTCGACTATCGCTGCCCGCCTGCGCAGCGGGCACGCTGCCCACCGGCGGGCACTTCGCGGCAGGCACCGGTTCAATCGGCGCCAACGGCGCAACGTTGACGATCAAACAGACATCGGGACGCGGCGTCATCGATTGGACGAGCTTCTCGATCGGCAGCGGCGCGCGTGTCGCCATCGATAACGGTGCGGGCGCGACGCTCAATCGCGTCACGGGCTCCTCCGCTTCAACGATTCTCGGCACGCTGTCGGCAACGGGCAGCGTCTATCTGATCAATCCGCAAGGCATCGTTGTCGGCCCAAGCGGTGTGATCGCCACGGGCGGCCGCTTCGTGGGCTCGACGCTCGATGTCGCCAATGCGGCATTCATGCAAGGCGCACCGCTCACGCTCTCGGGCAACTCGAGTGCGAGCATCGTCAACCTCGGCAGGATCGGCTCGAGCGGCGGCGATGTGTTTCTCATCGCCCGAAACGAGGTGATCGATGCCGGGCGCGTCGATGCGCCGAACGGCACCGCGGAATTCGCGGTCGGCGAGCAGGTGCTGCTGCAGGATTCATCGAGCAGCAAGCAGGTGTTCGTGCAAAGCGGCAGCGGCGGCAGCATCATGACGACCGGCACGATCGCGGCCGCGCAAGTGAGCCTGCAAGCGGCGGACGGCAATGTCTACGCGCTCGCGGGCAATCACCAGGCTATTCGCGCCACCGGCACAGCCACGCGCGATGGCCACGTGTGGCTCGTCGCGACCCAAGGCACGGTCGCGCTGGACGGCAACATCACGGCGGTCGACGCCGGCGGCAGCGGCGGCATCGTCGATACGACGGCGCGCCGTTTCTCGCTATGCAGTTGCGACACTGCGCCGGTGGTCGCGCATCAGTGGAACATCTCCGCGCCCGGCCTGTCGGTGGACGGTCGCACCGCTCGCGCATTGGGACGCAGCCTGAACGCCGGCACGTCGATCGATTTGCGCACGAGCGGTTCTGCTGACAGCAGCGGCGATATCGCCATCGCATCCGACATTCAATGGCAAGGCGCGGCATCGCTCAGCCTCTTGGCTTATCGCAACGTGTCGATCGCGGCGGGCAAGACGATCAGGAACCACGGCAACGGCAACCTTACGCTGCGCGCCGATGCGACGGGGCTCGACAATGGCGGAAGTGTCTTCAATGAAGGGACGCTCGACTGGTCGGCAAGCACGGGCACCGTGAGCGCGCTCTACGATCTCACCGGCACATATGCACCCGGCAGCGTGCTCGCCAACCCCGCATGGAGCGCGGCACCGGCAAGCGGGCTCTTGACGCAAGCAACCGCCTACAGGCTCATCAACTCGCTATCGGACTTGCAAAACATGTCGCTCGATCTCGGTGGCGTCTATGCGTTGGGTAAAGACATCGCGGCGGGCGGCGCGAGCTTCACACCGCTTGGCAACACCGCCACGCCATTCGTGGGCCAGTTCGACGGCATGGGCCACACCATCGACCAGATTTCGCCGCAGCAAACGGCGCTCTGGCAGCCGACGGGCCTCTTCGGCGTCATCGGCAAGGCGGGCGTAGTGCGCAATGTCGGCGTGACGGGAAGCAACGTCGGGTACGACGACGGTGCGGCAGGCATGCTCGCAGGCAACAATCAGGGGCTCGTTACACGCGCCTGGGCCACCGGCACGATCTACAGCTCGAATGAGGATCAGACCATCACGGGCGGCCTCGTCGGACAAAACGACGGCGTCATCGAACGTTCGTCAAGCAGTGCCTCGTCGAATACGCAAGGTTTGGCCGGCGGGCTCGTTGGCCTGAACAACGGCACGATCGCGCAATCCTATTCGACGGGTGATGTCACCGGCGCGCTTCATGTTCGCCCTGGCGGACTCGTGGGCGACAACCAGGGCACTATTACGCAGTCCTATGCAACCGGCTCGACGAGCGGATATGCGGGCGGCGCAGCCCTCGTCTGGTCCAACGAAGGGACGATCGCTCAGTCTTTCGCGACAGGCAAGGTCAATCAATTCGGCAATCAAGGCGCGGGCATTGCGTACACCAATACAGGAACGATCGCGCCGGACGTCTATTGGGATAAGGACACCACGGGACAGTCGATGGGCCAAGCACAGGGCAGCGGCGGCTTGCCCGCAGCGAACGGACTCACCGCCGCGCAGATGCGCGACCCCGAGAGCTTCGTGTCATGGAGCTTCGGGCCGAACGGCACCTGGGCCATGCCGGCCGGCGCCGCGCATCCGGTCCTCAATTGGCAGCTCGGACCGTAATAGTCAGTTCGACTGACCGAGCTCGAAGCGCTTCGCGCTCTGCGCGATGAGGCTCCCCCATTCGTAGTCGAAGTGGTCGGGATAGAAGGCGAGCACACCCGCACCCGGCGTGAACGTCAGTTCACCGAAGTAAATTTGGTTGCCGGTCGAATAAAGATCAACACGCACGTACTCGAAATCCGACGCAAGCAACGTTCCGATGCGCACCACCTCCTTCCAATCCGTCGGCTGAGGCCCGGGCGCATCGCTGCGCCGATAGTAGCCCACCTTCAGTTCCAGCCAGTTCCACGCTTCGTCATAGACATCGCAACGCACATCGCCGAAGCGGTCGGTGACCACCATGGTGTAGACGAGCGGCGCCTCTCGCCCGCGGTTGAAGATGTGCAACTTGAGATCGGCGGGGACCTTTCCGCTGGCATCGCTCAAGAGCGATTCGAAAAAAAGCCTGGGCTTGATGAAGCGATAGTGCCGCTCGCGCGAGGCCAGGTGAAAATCGGTTGCCAGCCACGCGTCCGCAAGCCGGGCGAGCGCCTCATACGAAGTTTTCGACTTGTCGCGGACCACTTCGACAAACCCGCATCCATGCGTTGCCTTCATGACGAATGCCACCGGCAGCGCATCGAACACGTCTCGCGTGAAGGTATCGGGCACCGTGATCAGCGGAATCAGATGCGCATCGCCCACCTTGCCCTTCACATACTCGCGCACGCTCAGCTTGTCGGTCAGTTCGCCCCAACGCGCGGCGGGATGCAGACAGCGCCGCAAAATTATTTCGTTGAACGTACGAGGATGCCTCAAGTCCGGCCACCGTCCGACGCGCCGCCGATGCGAGAGCTGCAAGAACACGGAATCGGGCAGAAACTGCTTCATGCCGCGCAGCAGCTTCTTGCCGGCACCGCGCATGATGCCTGGCGTTTTGTTCACTTCGTCACCTCCCTGAAAGCCTGCCTTCTTTTGTTGAACTTCACGCCTGCCGCGTCACGATGAGGTACGCGAGGTGCAAGGGCGAAGACTGCCCTGCCCCATTGACGGAATCTGGAACGCTGAAAGTGATCGACAACTGCCCGTCTTGCCACTTCGCCCTGGCCGTATCGTCCGATTCGACTTTTCCCGTTACCGCGTCGATCATGGCGACGCTGAAGCGCTCGTCCGATCCACCGCTCAAGCCGCTCACGGCAAGCGTTCGCGGGCCCGGCTCGGCCCTCACCTGCAGCACCGCATCGCCCCCCGAGAACAGTACCCACCCCGATACGCCGGGGCCGAAAGCCAGTGTGCCGGGAAAGCGGCGCAGCGAGCCCGATACTGTTTTGCACAGCACGGCGAGCGAGGTGCCCGACACGTTGTAAGTGCGCGGATTGCCCCGATGCGTGAGACGAAACGGCTCGACGCCCTCCCAGTGATAGACCATCGAGACGTATTGGTCAGGGTCATCCCAGCGGTGCTCGAGTGCCCAAGTGGCGAGCCTGAAGAAGTACATCGGCAGATAGTGCGGGTCGCTCATGTAGCGATCTCCGATTTCCGTCTGCCAGATTCCGCGCACCCGAGCGTTGCCGACATAGCGCTGATAAAGCGGTGTCAGGTCATCCACACCCAGGTAGTGCGTGTCGAGGTAATCGATCCAGTCGATCATGCGCGCATTGAAGCGCGGACTCCTGTAATCGAGCCATTTGATGAACGTGGCGAGCCCGCCTTGATCCGGCCACCCGCCATAGACGACGTAAGCCCCATGTTCGCGCACGATCCGAGCGGCCGGGATATGGATGCGCTCGACGTAGTCCTGCATGGCCTCTTCGTATGGCTCTGCCAACATGCGATCGGCGCGAAAGCTTTGCCCGTGCCAGAAGGTGGCCTGCGGCGAGCCGCCCGTGAGGCGCCCAGCCGCTTCATTCCAGATCTGAAAATGCGCCACGTTGTACGGCGGCGCCGAATACATGCGCACAACCGCATCGACGTAGCGCTCCCACGCGCTCACATCCTTTGGCGCGGAGCGGCTGTCGCCGCCCACCATCGCATTCCACTTCGGCGTGTACCCGAGCAGGAGCAACGACTTGATTCCATTGCGGTTGTTGCGCAGGATCGCCGACGGCAGATCGCTGTCGAAGCGCGGCCCCGTCTTGTCGATCTCCATCGGGTCCACGGGCGAATTGCGCTGCCCGGGGCCCACGGCGTCGCGGCCCCAGGTAATGCCCATGTTTCGCCACATCGCCACATCGGCATTCGTGACGGGCCAACCGTTCGCGCCGATCAATTGCGTGATTCGACGATCGCCCGACGCTGCCGTCGCCACCACGCGCGCCTTGCGTGCGATCCACGCGTTCGCCGCTTCGACGTCGACGCCCGCTGCCGCCGCCAACGCCATCAGGAACTTGCGCCGAGCCTGCGACATGCCGAAGTGCCAGCGCCCAGTCATGCGTCACTCCTTGCGGCTCGCCGCATGCGAGACCGTCTGTCGCTGCACCGCGCCCGCACACTCCGCTTCATGCCGCCCCTCTCAGGGCCTTCATCAACTCCTGCGCGGCGTCATGCCAACGGCAGGCCCGCGCATGGGCGATACCACGCAGCCGGTGCGCCTCGCGAAGCCGCTCGTCGCCGATCATCAGCCCAATTTTTTCGGCGATATCGTCGGCGGACGAAGCATCGCAAAAGAGGGCCGCGTCGCCGCACGCTTCGGAAATCGCCGCATGCGTCGATACGATGGCGGGACAGCCGCAAAACATCGCCTCGAGCGGCGGAAGGCCAAATCCTTCGTACAACGAAGGAAACACGAGGCAGGCCGCTCTTTCGTATAGCGCTTTCAATTCGGCGTCCGAAACATATCCCGCTCGCACGATCTGTGGGTTATCGCTGCGCCCACTATTCCCGTTGCCCGAGAACACCCGTGCGTTCGCGCCGCCCACGATCACGAACTTCACCTCCTTCAAATGCGCAAGGCGTTCGATTGCATCGAGCACGCGCTGCAGATTCTTGCGCGGATCGAGGCTGCCGACGATAACGCAATACGTGACGCCTATGAGCCCCAGCCGGTCGATGACGGAAGACTCCGGTACGATGCGCTCGAAGTGATCGGCGCCGGGCCGCACCACACGCACGCGGGACTCCTCCACGCCGAGCACATGACAGATGCGCGCTTTCGAAAACGACGATACCGTCAGAACCATGGATGCATGCCGCAGCAGCATCGCGAACTTGATGCGATACCACGTGCGGAACGTCGTCGAAAACGTGTGCGGCGTGTCGTACACGGCCATGTCGTGGACCATCACGATCTGTCGGCGCTTGAAGATCGGGCCGCTGTTGCACAGGTTCACCAGCATCTCGCCGCGGGTGGCGAGCGGAAGTGCCACCTGCTCCCACAGATTGCCGCTCATCCACGGCACCACGCGCTGAGCGCCGAGCGAGATCCCCGGCCCGCTCCTGATTTTCGGCACCGCCACTTCCAGCGCACCCACCTCGATGCGCTCCACCGCACGCATCAATTCATAGGCGACACGCTGCACGCCCGTGACGCGCTGTGCGGTGAACTTCCCGTTAACGATTAGGCGCATAGATCTCCCCGCTAATGGGCTGGCTGCTTGACAACGACTTTTCGCGAACATGCCGGCCAGGCAGCGTCATATCGTCGTATCGAGCGCGTTCGCATCGCCGCTTCCCGAGGCGTAGCCGTAGCCGCAGCCGTAGCGGCGGCTGCCCCGGCGCGCCGGAATCGCATTGAATACGGCGCCGGCGATACGCGCTTCCGAGCGCTCGAGCTTTCTCACCGTATCCGCGATTTCGGCTTCGCTTTGCCCCCCCGAGCGCAGCACGAGCACGGTCGCGCCCGCGTCGCCCGCGACGATGGCCGCGTCGGTCACGACGAGAAATGGCGGTGTGTCCACGACGACGAGATCGAACTCGTTCGCAAAGCGTTGCAGCAGATCCTTGAAGCCTTGCTTCATCAGCAAGGCGGCGGGGTTTCCCGCCCGGCTTCCGCAAGATACGAACGACAAGCCCTCGATACCCGAGCCACGCACCGCGTCCCACGGTTGCATATGGCCTTCGAGCACATCGGAGAGGCCGCCTCGATTGGTCTGCCCGAAGAAGTAAGCGAGATGCCCGCGCCGCATGTCCGCGTCGATCAGCAGCACGCGCGAGCCCACTTCCGCATGCAGCACGGCGAGATTGGCGGCAAGAAAGCTCTTGCCGGCCGCGGGCGTCGGCCCTGCGAGCATGACTATATTGTTGGGCGCGTGCGCGAGATCGAGCGCGAGCGCGGTGCGCACGCCGCGCAGCGCTTCGACGGCCGGATCATCGGGATAACGGTGGGCAAGCACCTTCGACGCGCCTTGACGCAACGCGGCCCTGCGACTGCGAGGCGGGGCAAGCGCGCGGCGCACACTCAGGCGCATATCGCGATCGAGCTCCATCTGATGCGCACTGAGCAGCACCTCGCCGATCAGGGGCACGCCTATCTGATGCTCGATAAAGCGCGGATCGGTGACGCCCGTCATCACGTGTCGGCGGATGAACACGGACAACGCGCCACATACCAGCCCGAGAACGGCGCCGCCCGACAACACGAGCAGACGGTCCGGCTTGACCGGGCGAAACGGCGCGACGGCCTCATCGACGATATGGGCGCCACCGGTCGTGCTGGCGCGCCGCACCGTCAGCTCCTCCGCTTTTTGCATCATGCCCAGGTAAACCGCTTCGGCCACCTTGGCGTCGCGCGTGAGCTCGACGTTCTTGCGCTCGGACACCGGCATGCTGGCGAAACGCGCATCGAATGTGTTTTTCGCGGCGTCCAATTGCTTCAATTGCGTATCGATGCTCGCGATCCAGCGGCTCTCGGGCGCATAGCGCTCCAGCAGCTGCGTGCGCTGTATCTGCAGGTCCGCGATGCGCCGGTCGAAATCGATGCCGCCCTGCAAGTACGCCTGCGCCTCGCTCGAGGGCTGCATGGACCGGGACGACGTCTGATAGTCGCTGAGCGCCTGTTCCGCGCGCGCCAACTCCGCGCGCAAGCGCGGCAGCTCATTCGTGATGAATGCGAGGGTCGCGCTGTCCGTGCGCTGGCGCGCCGCCACGGCGGTCGCGATGTACTGACGCGAAACCGCGTTGGCGACCTCCGCGGCCTTTGCGGGAAATCGATCGGAGTACGTAATTTCGACGAGGCCGGTGTCCTTGACCTTGTCCTCGATCTTCAACACGTTGCTAAAGCGCTTGACCGCGTCCAGCATGTTCCAGTGCTTGACCTCGAATTGCGTGCCCGGCCTTGCGACCAGTTGCGTCACGAACATCGACACGCCAATGGGATCGTGCGCGGGCTCGCCGACTTTGCCCGACAGCAGCAGCTCGCCCGACGGATCGCGCAACTCATACTGTCCATTCTCGAGCGCAGTGAGCGTGAGCTTCTTCTCCTCGAGCTCCTGCGGCACTTCGAGCGACGCCACCCGGACCTGCTCGCCTCCCCACGAAAACGTTCGGAGTCCAAACCAAGGGGCCGCGGGTTCGCCCGGCGTGGCGAGTTTCTCGGCGAGCGCGCCCAGGAGCGGCACCGATCGCGGCGTGACGGTGACGTCGAACCGATAGCGGTCGATGATGGGCTCGAGCACGGAGCGGCTCGCCATCACCGCCATTTCGGCCGAAGGCGAAGGCGCCGGCGGCACGACAGACGGACCTTGCGTGGCGATGCCGAGCGCATTCGGCTCGGGCGGGTCCACGCGCACCAGAACATCGGCTTGGTACATCGGCGTCGCAAGCAGCACGTAGGCACCCGCGAACGCCACCACGAAAACCGCGACGCCCAGCACTTCAAGCGCGTGATCGCGCAGCAGCCTGAACATGTCGCGCGCCGAGAGCTGCGTACGTTCACCGCCCACCGCGTGCGCTGAAAACGAGTTAAAGGGCGTGTCGTTCACCGGCCTCATCCTCCGACGGGAAAGCGTTCTCAATTCGCGCGGCCGTACATGTCCTCGAACCGCACGATGTCATCCTCGCCGAGGTAGGCGCCCGATTGCACCTCGATCAATTCGAGCGGCAACTTGCCGGGATTCTCGAGCCGGTGCTTGACGCCGAGCGGAATGTAGGTCGATTCGTTTTCGCCGAGCAAGAAGCGCTCGTCGCCTCGCGTGACCAATGCGGTGCCGCGCACGACAATCCAGTGCTCGGCGCGGTGATGATGGAGCTGCAGCGACAACTGCGCGCCCGCCTGCACGACGATGTGCTTCACCTGAAAGCGCTCGCCCTGGTCGATGGAGTCGTAGCACCCCCAAGGCCGCTGCACCTTTCGATGCGCGTCCGCCTCGACGCCCTTCTGATCGACGATTCGGCCGACGATGCGCTTCACGTCCTGCACATGCGAGCGGTTCACCACCAACACTGCGTCGGCCGTTTCGACCACGACAAGATCGGAAACGCCGACGCAGCTGACGAGCCTGCTTTCGGCCCTCACGTAGCACGACGTCGCCGCTTCCATGAGCACCCGTCCCGATGCGACGTTGCCGGCGCCGTCCTTCTCGAGCGCGTTCCACACCGAATCCCACGAACCGAGGTCGGACCAGTCGGCATCGAGCGGCACCACGACACCCGCGGCGTCGCCGCCG
>DASZGN010000220.1:0-9477 GCA_035938775.1 Trinickia sp. | reverse complement strand
TCAGAGACTGCATATGGAACTGTTTAGTACTACTTAGTGCGCAAGTACAACGGCCTTACCCATCTCGAACGCGCGCACCTCAAAACCAAGCTCCTGGTACAAAGCGATCGCTGACTCGTTGAACGTCCAAACCGCCAATCGTAAGTCAGCGGCACCGTGTTCGGCAGCCCAGGTTTCCGCAAGCCGCATAAGAGCGCGACCAATCCCCTGCCCGCGGTATGCCTCAGCAACGCCGACTGTGCCGATACGGCAGAAGGTTGTCGGTTGAAACACCGGACTTGTCGGCTGCATCACATGCGCAGAGATAAAACCGACCGCTACGCCTCCTTGCTCGGCGAGAAACGTCGCTTGATTCTCGGCCTCAAGAACGGGTAGCCAATAGGGTTGGTCACGAGCCAAATCCAATGTCGAAGCGGTATAGATGTCAGGGCGCGCCCGATGGTGGACGTCATTCAGAATCTGCCCCAGCTCGCAGACGGTCAGGATGTCGGCGACAGTCGCTCGACGATACGTTGTCGTCTCGGTCATGTTATTCGATGAGTCTCCAAAAGCGCGGCATGAGCCAAGCTCCGCGCACGCCCCTCAATTACACGCGCCCAACCCCCAACCGCTCGCAAATCGCCTTCGTCGCCGTCGCGGCATTGAGCGTATAAAAGTGCAGCCCAGGCACGCCCTCTTTCACCAACCGCTCGCAAAGCTGCGTCACCACATCGAGCCCGAACGCGCGGATCGCTTCTTTGTCATCGCCGAAGCTCTCGAGCCTCCGCGCCACCCAGCGCGGCACTTCCGCGCCGCACATCTCCGAGAAGCGCATGAGCTGCGAGTAGTTCGTGATCGGCATGATGCCAGGCACGATCGGCACATCCACGCCGAACTTGCGTGCGTCTTCGACGAAACGAAAATACGCATCGCCGTTAAAGAAATACTGCGTGATCGCCGAGTTCGCGCCCGCCTTCACTTTGCGCGCGAAGTTCTCCAGATCGTGGCGCGGCGAGCGCGACTGCGGATGGTATTCGGGGTACCCCGCCACTTCGATCCAGAACCAGTCGCCATGCTCGGCGCGAATGAATGCGACGAGCTCGGACGCGTAGCGCAGCTCGCCCACCTCGCCCATGCCCGAAGGCAAGTCGCCGCGCAGCGCGACGATATGACGGATGCCGTGCGCGCGATAGCGCTCGAGAATCGCCCGCAGGCTCTCCTTCGACGAACCGATGCACGACAGATGCGGCGCCGCCTCGAGGCCGTCCTTGGCCATGTCGAGCACCGTATCGAGCGTGCCCTGCTGCGTCGAGCCGCCCGCGCCGAACGTCACCGACACAAACTTCGGCTTCAGGAGCGCAAGCTGCGTGCGCGTGGCGCGCAGCTTGTCGACGCCCTCGGGCGTTTTCGGCGGGAAGAACTCGAATGAGATTTCGATGGAATTCATGGTGCTATAAATGAGCCGCGCTCAGCCGAGGTTGCGATTGCCGAAGATCAGCGCCGAGAGCAGCCACGACACGATGCTGTAGAGAATCGAGCCGAAAAACGCCGACCAGAATCCCGATACTTCAAAACCCTTCAAGAGCGACGCGGCAAGCCAGAAGCACAGCGCGTTCACGATGAGGATGAACAAGCCCAGCGTGACGATCGTCACCGGTAGCGTCAGTAAAATCAGTACCGGACGGATCACCGCGTTGATAAGCCCAAGCACGAGTGCCACGATCAGCGCAGTACCGAAGCTGCGAACGTGAATCGACGGCACGATGTAGGTGATGATCAAAAGCGCGAGTGCGTTGATCACCCAGGTCAGCAGCACGGTCATGTCAGGCTCCTTCGGCGTTGTTTGTCGTTTTTGATTGCTGCTCGTGAGACGCGAAACGTCAGTCGCAAGACGCGCGGCGTGCCGCACGCGCGCCAAGCGCCTTGCGCCTCGCTTCGAGCACGAGGCTTCAACTGCAAGCCTCGTGCTTCGAAAGGCTTCGTTCGCTGCGCCTCACCAAGCCTTAGTAACGGTAGTGATTCGGCTTGTACGGGCCGCTCTTCTCGACGCCGATGTAGCCGGCTTGCGCGTCGCTAAGCTCGGTCAAATGCGCGCCGATGCGCGCAAGGTGCAAGCGCGCCACCTTCTCATCGAGATGCTTCGGCAGCACGTACACCTTGTTGCCGTACTCGTTGCCGCGCGTGAAGAGCTCGATTTGCGCGAGCGTCTGGTTGGCGAACGAGTTCGACATCACGAACGACGGGTGACCCGTCGCGCAGCCGAGGTTCACGAGGCGGCCTTCCGCCAGCAGGATGATGCGCTTGCCGTCAGGGAACTCGATGTGATCGACCTGCGGCTTGATGTTTTCCCACGTGTACTGGCGCGTCGAGGCGACGTCGATTTCCGAATCGAAGTGACCGATGTTGCAGACGATCGCGTTATGGCGCATCGCCTTCATGTGATCGTGATTGATCACGTGATAGTTGCCCGTGGCGGTGACGAAGATGTCGGCCTTGTCGGCCGCATAGTCCATCGTCACGACGCGGTAGCCCTCCATCGCCGCTTGCAGCGCGCAGATCGGGTCGATTTCGGTGACCCACACGGTCGCGCCCAGGCCACGCAGCGACTGCGCGCAGCCCTTACCCACATCGCCATAGCCCGCCACGAGGGCGACCTTGCCCGCGATCATCACGTCGGTGGCGCGCTTGATGCCGTCGACGAGCGACTCGCGGCAGCCATACAGGTTGTCGAACTTCGACTTGGTGACGGAGTCGTTGACGTTGATCGCCGGGAACGGCAGGCGGCCGTCCTTTTCCATCTGATAGAGGCGATGCACGCCCGTCGTCGTTTCTTCCGTGACGCCGCGGATCTTCGCGAGGCGCGTGGAGTACCACGTCGGGTCGATGGTGAGATGGCGCTCGATCGACTTGAAGAGTGCGATCTCTTCTTCGTTGGTCGGCTTCGCGATGACCGAACGGTCTTTTTCAGCCTTCGAGCCGAGGATCAGCAAGAGCGTCGCATCGCCGCCGTCGTCGAGAATCATGTTCGCGAACTCGCCATTCGGCCATTCGAAGATGCGATGCGAAAACTCCCAGTATTCGTCGAGCGATTCGCCCTTGAACGCGAACACGGGCGTGCCCGTCTTGGCGATGGCGGCCGCGGCGTGATCCTGCGTCGAGAAGATGTTGCACGAGGCCCAGCGCACTTCGGCGCCAAGCGCTTGCAGCGTTTCGATCAGCACCGCGGTCTGGATCGTCATGTGCAGCGAACCAGCGATGCGCGCGCCCTTGAGCGGCTGAGCGGCCTTGTATTCGTCGCGGATTTGCATGAGACCGGGCATTTCGGTCTCGGCGATGTTCAGTTCCTTGCGACCCCAATCGGCGAGCGAGAGGTCGGCAACCACGAAATTCTGCGATTTGTTCGATTCGTAAACTGCGGCGTTCATCACGCCCTCCTTTCTAATGAGTTCTAGAAGATTGACGTGAGCGCCGTTCGATGGAGCCGGATACGCGCGCGAGCCGTTCGCGGCAAGCGCTTATCCGTCCGATTGAAGATTCCGAGCCTGGCGGGAAGCCCCGTCGCAACGCTCCTCGGAAACGGGAGGCATTGTAGCAAAATGGTCGCCCGGCCGCGCGGGCATTCGCATTGATACGATTTTTCCACTGGTGCGCCGGGCGTCGCACGCTCACCCTTGAAGCCCACTTTTATCGCGCGAACACGAAGCATGTCCAAAGGTTGGAACGACGTTTTTATCGCCTACACAAACGGATTCACCAAACGCCACCTCATGACGGCCGCGGGCATCTCGCGATTGCCGGGAGGGCCGGCCTCGTTCGATTTGCATCATCAACTGGTGGATGGAGATCACGTCGTCAGAGTCGATGCGTGGCATTCGTCCAGCGCTTCGGATCGGCCGATACTCGGCCACTGGGTACCGCAGGGCGGCTCCTGTCTCGTGCCGAGAGCCTCGAGCGCAAGGCCCTTTGTCTTCACGCCGGATTTCAGCGGTTGCTCGATACTCGTCGATCAGATCGACGCCGATAGCTACCGCATCTATCACGTGCAAGGCGGCAGCCGCCACATCGAGCGGGAGTACTTGGGTGCAAGCGAGGCGCACTCGCATGGTCTAGGGCTTGCCGCCGCGATGACCTTCGACGATTACGGCACGCCGAGTCGGCCTCGCGGCTTCGCGTTTCTCAAATATGAAGGGAATCGATGGTGGATCTACTACCAAGGCCAGCACGGTTATGGCCTGAGCTATTGCAATGGGCAGTTCACCCCGATCGGGCCGCAAACGCCTTGCGGCGGCGGTCGCATGCCGGTCGCGGACTTGAGTTGCGAAGTGCCGCGTATTGGTGCGCGCCACAGCGGCCGCGATTTGTTCGTCGCGCGCAACCTGCAAGCACAACGGCGCATGCTGCCGAACGACGCGAACTGGTAAGGAGCGAACTGGTAAGGAGCGAACTGGTAAGGAGCGATCTGGTAGGGAGCGCTCTCGTAAGGAGCGCTCCGGTAAAGGCGCGCTCTTGTGACGGCCCGCGCTCCGTCAGCCTAGCGCGCTGCCCACGCTGCCGATAATCGGCGCGATCAGCACCATCACCACGCCCGCGATCATCATCGTGAGACTCGCGATCACCCCTTCCTCGCTGCCGAGCTCGCGCGCCTTCGCCGTGCCCACCCCGTGCGCGGCCGCGCCGAGGAGCGCCCCCTTCGCGAGCCGCGTGCGCAACGGCATCACCGCCAGCACAAGCTCGCCGAGCATCATGCCGCAGACCCCCGTCGCAATCGTGAAAAGCGCGGTCAGCTGCTTCGGCGCGTGAATCTGATCGGAGACGGCGAGCGCGAACGGCGTGGACACCGAGCGCGTCATCAAGCTGCGCGCGATGTCGGGCTCGAGATGCAGCAGCTTCGCGAGCGCGAACGATCCGCCGACCGCGACAACGATGCCCACGGTCACGCCGGCGGTGAGCGAGAGCCAATGGCGCTTGATGAGCTCGCGGTATTCGTATATAGGCACGGCGAACGCGACCGTCGCAGGCCCTAGCAGCCATAGGAGCCAGCGCGTGTCGGCAATGTAGACCGAGTATGGAATGCGCGCGATGAGCACGAGCCCCGTGAGGAGCGCCGGCACGACGAGAAGCGGCGTGAGCCACGGGCGCTTGAAGCGCGCGTATAGGCGCTTTCCGGCGGCGTAAAGGACGATCGTCAGCACAAAGCAGGCAAGCGCCACGAGTCGCGGCTTGGCGGCATCGGCCAATTGCAGCGATAGAAACGGCGCGGACATCGGTGCTCCCCTCGGCGAATGCGATGATCTCGTCAGCGGCCCGACGCCGAGTGCGGCACGCGCACGCGCACGCGTCGCATCGCGAGCCGGCGCTCGAGCCGCGCCGCCTGATCGACGGTGAACGCCACGGCCACCATCACCGTTAGCGTGCCGCAGACCACCACAAGCGCGAGTCGCCACCCGTCCGCCTTGAAAAGACCGCCGTACTGCACCACCGCGACGGCTGCCGGGACAAAGAAAAGCAGCATGTCCGACAGGAGCCAGTCAGCGCCCGCCTTCACCCAGCGCGGCGCGATAGCGCCTGTCAGCAGCAGGACCAAGAGCGCCGCGAGTCCAAGCACGCAGCCCGGCACCGGGAGATCAAAACGGCGCGTCAGGTAGTCGGCCGCGATCCACACCGCTGAAAGCGCAGCGCTTTGCGCCGCGATGCGCAAAACTCCATCGATGTGCTTGATGTTCGCCTTCATGGAAAACCCTTAGTTGACTCGACGACCCCATTCTATGTAGAGCCTTTTCATAAATAAAATGACTTAAAATCATCGTCTGCATTCCAATTTGGAACTTCAGGAAGAGGTCCGCCATGGAACTGCGCGCCCTGCGCTATTTCGTCGAAGTCGTGCGCCAGCAAAGCTTCACGCTTGCCGCCGAGCGCATGTTCGTCACGCAGCCCACCATCAGCAAGATGGTGAAGGCGCTCGAGGAGGAGATCGGCGCCCCGCTGCTCATGCGCGAGGGGCGTCAGATGGCGCTGACCGAGGAGGGCCGCATCGTCTATCAGCGCGGGCAGGACGTGCTCGCCGCGTACGCCCAGCTGCAAGCCGAACTCGACGACGTGAGCACGCTCGGCCGCGGCGCGCTGACGGTCGGCGTGCCGCCGATGGGCGGCTCGCTCTTCACGCCGGCCATCGCCGAGTTTCGGCGCCGCTATCCGAAGATCGAGCTGAAGCTCATCGAGCAGGGCTCGCGCGGCATCGAAGCGGCGCTCATCGCCGGCGAGCTCGAGATGGGCGGCCTGCTCTTGCCTGTCGATGAGGCGATCTTCGATGTGCTGCCCATGTCGCGCCAGCCGCTGTGGCTCGTCGCGCGCCGCGGCTCGCGCTGGGACAGTGCGAACGAGGTGCGCCTCGCCGATCTCGCGGCCGAGCCGTTCGTGTTTTACGGCGAGAGTCTCGCGTTGAACGATGTCGTCATGCGCGTATGCCGCGATGCCGGCTTCACGCCCACGATCGTCGCGCGCAGCGCGCATTGGGACTTCATGGCCGCGCTCGTGCACGCGGGCGTCGGTATCGCGCTGCTGCCGGCGCCCTACTGCCGTCGGCTCGACGCCGCGCAATTCACGTCGCGCCCCGTCGCCGAGCCCGAAATACTCTGGGAGATGGCGATCGCCTGGAGAAAGAGCGGCTATCTCTCGCACGCCGCGCGCGCCTGGCTCGACGTGGCGCGCGAAACGCTGCCCGGCCAGCGCGGCGACGACTTCGACTACACCCGCTCGGGCATCGTGAGCGAATCGCCTGGCGCGGCTTGAGCGGCGCGGCGCGAAGCGACAATGAAATCGGCCGCGCGCTCCCCGATCATCACGGTCGGCGCGTTCGTGTTGCCGCCGATGAGCGCCGGCATCACCGACGCATCCACCACCCGCAACCGGTCCACGCCGCGCACGCGCAGCTCGGTATCGACGACGGCATTCGCATCGCTGCCCATGCGGCAGGTGCCGACCGGGTGGTAGATGGTGTCCGCGTGCTGCGCGATCAGCTCGGCAAGCCCGGCATCGCTTGCGTTCGGCGGTACATGGAGCGTGCGTCCGCCGCGCGCGGCAAGCGGCGGCGCGGCGACTATGCGCTGGGCGATCTTCACGCCCTTCAGCAGCAGCTCGGCGTCGCGCGGGTCCGAGAGGAAGCGAGGATCGATGCGCGGCGGCACGCGCACATCGTCGGAAACAAGCGTCACTTCGCCGCGGCTTTTTGGCCGCAAGACGCACACGTGCACCGAGTAGCCGTGGCCCCAGTGCGGACGCCGGCTATGGTCGTCGACAAGCGCCGCGCAGAAATGCATTTGCAGATCGGGCCGATCGAGCGATGGATCGCTTTTGATAAACCCGCCGGCCTCGGCGACGTTGCTTGACCACAATCCTTCGCCGCGCCCCATGAATGCGCCCAGATGCGCTGCCATCTTCGCGAAGCCGCGCAGCGAATAGCCAACCGACTCCGATGACGGCACGCGCACGTTCAACGTGAAATCGATGTGGTCGGCGAGATTCGCGCCGACTTCCGGCGAGTCGTACACGACGGGAATGCCGAACGTGCGCAGCGTGAGTGCGGGCCCGACGCCCGAGCGCATCAGAAGCTGCGGCGAGCAGAACGCGCCCGCCGCGAGCACGACTTCGGCGCGCGCACGAAGCGTCTCGATCTTCCCCGCGCGCACGATTTCGACGCCGTTTGCCCGCGCCTGCGCATCGAAGACGACGCGCAATGCAATTGCATCCGTCATCAGATGAAGATTGCCGCGCGCTGCGCCATTCGATCCGGGGCGGTCGTACAGATAAGCGCGCGCGACGCTGCATCGGCGCCCGTCGCGCTGCGTGACCTGATAGAAGCCGACGCCTTCTTGCTCGGCGCCGTTGAAATCGTCGTTGGCGCGATAGCCGGCCTCGATCGCCGCGGCGACGAAGCGCACCGAGAGCGGATTGCGATAGCGCAGGTCCGATACCGTCAGCGGCCCGCTCGCGCCATGCCACGCATTCTCGCCGCGCGTGTTGCCTTCGGCACGACGAAAGTACGGGAGCACATCGGCCCAGCTCCACCCGGCGCAGCCGAGCTGCTGCGCCCATTCGTCGTAATCGAGCGGGTGGCCGCGCGTGTAGATCATCGCGTTGATCGCGCTCGATCCGCCCATGCCGCGTCCACGCGGCTGGTAGCCGCACCGGCCCGCAAGCCCCGGCTGCGGCGCCGTCTCATAGCCGTAATTGGTCCCGAGCTTGTAGGGCACGAGCGCCGCAATGCCGAGCGGCGTATTGACGAGCCAATTGCGCTCCGTGTGCGGGCCCGCTTCGATCAAGGCGATCGAGGCGTCCGGGCAGCGCTCGGCGAGTCTGCCCGCAAGCGTCGCGCCGCCCGAGCCCCCGCCGACCACGATGTAGTCGTACTCCATCCGCTCCTCCTCACACGCGGCGCGCCGGCGACGTTTTTATTCGCCGTGCGCTCGCTGCAGCGGGCCTCGCATCCCTGTTGTTCATCAGTTTTTTTCGCATTGTAGAAAGCGGGGCAGGCGGCGCTGAAGCCCCGCCGCGAGAGCGATTCCTCTAAACGCGGCAAGCGGCTGAACCTATCATGCAAAGGCGTCCCGCCAACCGCGGACGATGCCGCCGCGGTGTTCAAACGGCACGCGGCAAGCGCTTTCCAATGAGGCCGCGCGCTTTACGCCCGGCTTCAAACGCCGAGCGCTTCAAAGCAGTCCAAACCATTGAAAGCCCTGGAAGCGAATCGGTCGAATCGGCACCAAGATCGGCTCATTCGCATCCGCATCCGCATCCAATCAGGAGACGTCGTCCATGAAACCGCAGGGCCCAAGCGCGACGCACGAAGTCACGAACCAAGTCCCACCTCTTGAGAACTACAACCTCTACGCGAGCGACGCAGCGCTCATGGGTGCCGTCGAGCGCGAAGGCGCCGCGTGGCATGCCGATGCGCTGTCGCGCGACGGTGCCGCCCTCGGCACGCCCGACGTGCTCGCGCTCGCGAGCGCGGCGAACCGGCATGTGCCGGAGCTCTTCACGCATAGTCCGCGCGGCGAGCGCATCGACGCGCTCGAGTTCCATCCGAGCTGGCATCGATTGCTCGCGCTGCTGCGCCGCGAGGGACTGCATGCGTTGCCATTCGACGAGCCGCGCGCAGGCGCCATGGCCGCGCGTTGCGCCGGCTACTTCCTGCATGCGCAGCTCGAATCGGGTTCGCTCTGTCCGCTCACGATGACCTTTGCGAGCATCCCTGTCCTGCGTCGCGAGCCGGCGCTCTTCGGTTCGATCGCCGCAAAGCTTTTCTCGCGCGAGCACGATCCGCGCGACGTGCCGCTTGACGACAAACGCTCGATGATGGTCGGCATGGGCATGACCGAGAAGCAGGGCGGCTCCGACGTTCGCACGAACCAGACGCGCGCCTATGCGCTCGACGCGGGCGGCCGCGGCGGCGCCTATCGGCTCGTCGGGCACAAATGGTTCTTCTCCGCGCCACAGTGCGAC
>DASZGN010000219.1:0-2788 GCA_035938775.1 Trinickia sp. | reverse complement strand
CTGCGCGCGCAACACCCGGCCGGGCGGCCACGAACGCTCAAACGCTGCCAGGCGTCCGCCCTGCGCGGCGATCAATTCGCAGAACTTCGCGTGCGCGCGACCGCCTGCGAGCGCGTCGCTCACCTCATCGATCGGCAACTCTGCCGCTTCGAGCATCGCTTCGGCTACCGCGACGGCGGTCTCGCGCAATGCCGCGCTGTCCGAACGGCCCTCGAGCAGCGACAATGCTTCGTCGAGCTCGAGCGCGTCGCCGACGGAGTCGGCGAGCGGTTCGTCCATCGAGGTCAGCAATGTCACAACCCTCAGACCCGCGCGCTCCCCGATCGCCCGCATCGTGTCCGCCAGCAGGCGCGCCTCGTCGATCGATGCCATGAAAGCGCCCCTGCCGAATTTTACGTCAAGCGCGATTGCGCTTGCACCGGCGGCAATCTTCTTGCTCATGACCGACGCGGCGATTAACGGAACGCTCGCAACGGTTCCCGTCTTGTGCCGCAGCGCGTACAGTTTCTTGTCCGCAGGCGCCAATCGCGCCGACGCAGCAGACACGGCGCAGCCGATCCGGGCGACTTGCGACTTGAATTCTTCGACCGTGAGATCAGCCCGCAGTCCTGGAACGCTTTCGAGCTTGTCGATCGTTCCGCCGGTGTGGCCCAGCGCGCGACCGGAGAGCTTGGCTACTTTCGCGCCGCATGCGGCCGCCAGCGGCACCGCAACGAGCGTAACGGCATCGCCGACTCCGCCGGTCGAATGTTTGTCGACGATGGGGCCGTCGACGCCGCTCCAGTCGATGACTTCACCCGAGTGCGCCATCGCAAGCGCGAGTTCGCACGTCTCTTCGAGCGGCATCCCGCGTTCGCACACGTCACGCAGCCACCGAGTCATTTCCCCGTCTTCGACGCCCCCGGCGCAGTATTCGGCGATAAGAGCGGCGACGCCGCCGGGCGCGGGCGTCACGCGCCGGCGCGCTCCACGAGCCCCTCGATGATGACCCGGACGCGAGCCGCGACGCTCTGCACCACCGACTGCACGTCTTCGTGCGTCGTGTCGCTCGCTTGATCGGGCTTGGCATCGTTGGAGATCACCGATATTCCCGCGACTCGCAATCCTGCGTGCCGCGCGGCGATCACTTCCGGCACGGTCGACATGCCCACCGCATCGGCGCCGATCGTGCTCAGCATTCGAAGCTCCGCATCCGTTTCGTAACTAGGCCCCAGCACCGCAGCGTAAACGCCTTCGACGATCGGAACGTTCTGCTCGGCTGCGATTTGGTGCGCCGCAACGCGCAGTTCGGTATCGTACGCACCGCGCATGCTCGGAAACCGAGCGCCGAGTTCCGGATCGTTCTCACCCGTGAGCGGAGACGAACCGGTCAGGTTGATATGATCGCGAATGATCATGATCGCGCCGGCTCGGAACGCAGGGTTAATGCCGCCTGCGGCGTTCGTGACGATGAGCGACGAGGCGCCCAGCTGGCGGGCGACGTACACCGGGTACGCGACCTGCCACATCGGCAGACCTTCATAAAGGTGCATTCGGCCGTCGAATACGACGACCGGAACGCCGCGCAGCTTTCCGATGATGAGCCTGCCGCGATGTCCTGGCACCGTCGTGACGGGAAAACTCGGCAAGTCCTTATAGGCAAAAGCAACGGCACCTTCGAGTCCATCTGCCAAACCACCAAGCCCGGAACCCAATATCAGCGCCACCTTCGGCCGCAATTTGACTTGCTTTCGCAAAAAATTGGTCGTCAGCGTGAGGTGATGGCTTAGGGACGGCACGAGGACTCCAATGCGATCGGCAAGAGGGCGAGCGAGGGCGCTCGTCTCATCACGCCGTCGACTGCCCGAACAGCGGCGACACCAGATTAGGAGGGGGTTCTTCGCCGAGGCGGCCGAGCAGGTCGGCAACGGTCGCGGGCGAGTGGCCCGAGTAGTCGTCGCTCACGTAGCCGAAGACATCGCCGACCCGGCCGCGCACGTCCTTGATGAGGCGCGCCCACGTGCCGAGCGACTCGCTCCGGTCGACTTGCACGCGATCGTAGTGCTCGAACGCCGCAGTCCCCATCAGGCGCAGGTAAGCGAAATCAAGCGCGTCGCTTTGTTCGGTCAGGATGCGTTCGGCAAGCTCGAGCGATGCGTGCTCGCCTTCAACCGCCGCGAGAGCGAAGCGCTGGCTTCGGGCCATCGCGAAGAGCGATTCCTCGAACCACCCCTCGTGACGCAGTTCGAGCGCGACGTTGATGTCGGAGGGCAACTCGGCGTCGAGGAACGAGAACAAGTGCTTGCGGTTGGCCGGTGTCGGACCAAAATCGCGCCCGCACTGAATCAAAATGGCGCCGAGCTTCGGGCCGAGCGTACGCGCGCGCTCGATGAAGAACGAGAACACTTGCTCTGCCTCGCGAAAACGCCGGCGATGCGTGACTTCCCTCGGCACTTTGAGGGCGAATCGGAAGTCGTCGCCAACGCTCTCACGCCACGTCTGCACGGTTGACTCGCGCGGGCGCCCATAAAACGTCGAATCCACTTCCACTGTTGAAAGGGCCTGGGCATACACCGCAAGCATTTCCGGCGGCTTTACTGCTTGAGGATAAAAGGGACCTCGCCAATCCTTTTCCTGCCAACCCATGCAGCCGAGATGCAAGCGCGCCGTCATTGAGGCCGTCCGGCGGCTGACGACGCGCGCCGACGTACGAAGTCCGCCCCCATCGCCACGAGCGTCGCAAGTTCGCGAACCCGCAGGAGCGTTCCAACCACGAAGAACACCGCTCCTCCAATCAAAATGTCGACGG
>DASZGN010000218.1:0-3362 GCA_035938775.1 Trinickia sp. | reverse complement strand
CGCGCGATACAACGCGACGAAGCGCTCGTCGGTATCGCGCCACGGGAAGCCGCTCTCGGGATCGGGCTCCCAGGTCACCTGGTAGTAGTTATGCGACTGACGCGGGAAATAGGTGGTGCGAATCAGCGCGGAGTCGGTGCCGACGCGGCTTATATAGCTCCGGTAGGCGGCTTCCGAGGCCGGCATGTAGCTGTGCGTTTCCGTGCCGGTCGGGCTCGCCCAGGCCGGCAGGCCGTCGACCTGGATAAGCCGCATGATGTCGCCTTTCCTGAAGTAGGGCGCGAGCGTATCCACGCCGGGCACGAAGGCATTCGGGCGCTTGGGCTCCATCACGTGCCAGTTGCGGTTGTCGTTGGCCCACGCGAGGCCCAGATCGGGATAGAGCGGGCGATATCCGTCGCCGTCGCAGCAGGTTTGTCCAGGCGCGATGTAGTTTGTGCCTTGCCCGCCGAAGCGGTGATCGTCCTCGTGCGCAAAGTCAACCGCGGGCAGCACGGACGATACGTCGGGCAGCACGCCGAACGTCGCGATGCCGGCGGGACGCGTGCCGCGCGCGGAGAGGTCGCTGCCGGTTTCGGCGAGCTTCGCCGAGAGCGCGAAGTAGCCCGCGAGCGTCGACGCGCATTTGAGCGTCACCCTTTGCGCGCCCTCTTTCACGGCGAAGCGGCCGCTCGCGCGCACGACGTTCCAGTCGTCTCGCACCTTCCATTCGACGGTGTCGTCCTGTGTGGCACGCGTCGTGAACGCGAGTGTGAATGTCCGATCGCGAGCGAAGAGGCGCGTGCCGTCGCTGCCGGGCGTGTCGGCTTCGATTGCGTCGCCTTGCGCGGGGGTAGCACGCGTCGGCCCCGAGGGGGGATCGCAGCGCATTGAGCCGCGGCCGTGCGTGTCGGCGCTTTGCGCAGAGACGGAGGAAGCGGAGGGCGAGGCGGGTGCGGCTGCAGCCGGCGCGTCGGTATTTTCGCCGCTCGTCGCGGCGTGGCTACGACTGCCCATGATGAGCGCAATGAATGCGACGAATGCGACACCGGCGAGGAAAATGGGCGGACGCCGCGCCTGGCGCGATGGCGAGTTGGGTATGAAGGAAGCCGTTCTTGCGCAATGATCCTTGAGTGCGACGAACATGGACGAAACCGCTTGGAAAAGGCCGGACGCTCGACTACATCACAGCGCACCCCGTTGAACCGTGGGTTGTCGAACATTAGGAAAGTTCAGTCGCCACCCGTCTAGTCGAATTACGCAATGCGGCTGGCGGATGTTTCCAGTTCGACTGTGTAGCGTTGAAGGCGTGGTTCGATGATTATTTGTACGTATATATGAGTTTTATAATCGACAGAATATAAGAACTATCAATGTATTTTTTGCCTTCTTATTTAGTTTGATGTTGATAAATATAATAATCGCACCCCATTTGCAGTTTGCGGTGCTCTCCTCGTCGATCGAGTTGTGAAATGTACAACAGTAGTGTGACAATTCGTTGGTCGATTTGATACAAATTAATTTGGCAGGTGAATCCCGTCGGCGGGAATCTGGATGGTGATCGAGGAATATGAAGAATTGCGAAATGAATCATAGATGAAACATCGACTTATTTCGTCTGACTTGGCCAAAGAGAATAGAACGACGAAATGAAGCACTAAGTGCCGGTGCTTCGGCCAATTTCGACGGGAGCAATTGGCGGACTATGTGGCCTGTGCAACACACCGCATCAGCGAACAGCGTCTATCTTTGCTATGTGCGTTGTCAGTAAGTGCCCATTATTTGGCGGCTAACGCCGGTCGAGAGGCCCGGCGGTCGCGGTTTCGCACCGAATGTCCGAACAGCGCATGCGCCAGCGCAATTGCGTGCGGACTCGATCCCGTTGGCTCATACGCAGCCGAACTTCCTCATTACTACTATCTAAGACCGCAATGATTAACTCGGGGATCGCCGTGGTGACGGCGTTTCGACTGCGGGCATGGTGTTTGCCTGTGGTTGACTGGATTTTTTAATCGTTTTTTGGTAAAAGCTGCGGCCTTAATCGGGATTTGTCCGATTTGAGGCATTTGGCAAGGGTGGCATACATGGATTCGATCGAGACGCCAGAAAGGGGCGGTTATCCGCCAATGTGTCGCCTAATTGCGTCACGGTTTCCGCTATGCGCATTCGTGCTGCCTATGATGCACTGAAAATAGGCGATCAAGGTCGCAGCAAATATGCAGCGAAAGATCTTTGAGGAAAACGCCATGCCTTACGCGAGTATCGAACCCGCGATGTTGGGTTGGTTGCAGGCTCCGGACAAGAACGCCAAGTGCGCGACGCGCCGGATTGCGATCGTTTTGTTCGACGGCTTTTCGCTCCTCGGCGCAGGTCTCGTCGCGGAAGTGTTTCACGTGGCCAACGAACTCGTTTCGACAAGCTCGAATGACGAATGGGTCTACGACGTGTCGTTCCTGTCGGCGGACGGCGGCAACGTTACCTGTTCATCGTTGGTGCGCGTATGGACCGACGGGCTTGATGCGCGCCACTACGGCGGCTTCGACGCGCTCTTCGTGGCGGGCGGCAAAGGGGCGCGCGCCGCTGCGGGTGACGAGCGGCTCACGGGCTGGCTGCGCCGCGTGCACGCGAAAACGGCCAGCATCCGCTCGATCGGCGATGGCTACTTGCTGCTCGATGCCGCCGGCATCGCCAATCGTGACAAGGATCATCACTTCGGCTCGTACTGGCGGCAGACCGGGCGCGACGAGACCGTCTCCGACACGAGCGATCGCCTCGAGCCGATGAAGGGCGCGCTCACGATGGTCAAGCGCGATCTCGGCCTGGACATTGCAAGAAGTGTCGCCGAACGGCTGATGCCAGGTTCGAGCGCGCGCTTCGTGCCGCTGCTAGGCGACGCAGGCTCTGCGAGCGCGGGCGACAAGATTCGCGCCGCCGCACGCTGGCTTCAGGACAACTGCGAACGGCCGATCTCGATTGCGGACGCAGCGCAAGTCGCGGCCATGAGCGAGCGCAACTTCCTGCGCCGCTTCAAGCTCGAACTTGGCATGACACCGTCGGACTATCTGTTGCAGGCGCGGCTTGCGATCACGTGCAGCCTGCTCATCGATTCGGAGTTGCCAGTCGACAAGATCGCGCGCCGCAGCGGCATGGGCAACGGCGACCGGCTCGCGAAGATCTTCCGCAAGCGCATGATGATTTCGCCGACCGAATTCCGTTTGCAAAGCCGCCGCGAAGCGGGCGGTTGAGCAAGGAGTATCGGTATGAGGCTCGAACAACGACGGCTCTTCATGGAGGCACGCGCGGATGGCGCATCGTCGCCCGCGCCGCCGCCCGCGATGAATGGCGCGCGTGCATGGCTCACGACGCGCACGCAAGCGAGCTGC
>DASZGN010000217.1:0-7537 GCA_035938775.1 Trinickia sp. | reverse complement strand
GAGGCGCCATCAACGATGAAGTTTCGCTCACGCTGCCGGGCGGCCAGACGATCGTCGCCGTGCTCACGCACGAGAGCACCGAGACGCTCGGGCTCGCAGTCGGCGCGCCGGCGTTCGCGCTCGTCAAGGCGTCATGGGTGCTGCTGGCGCTCGACGATGCGGGCCGCGGCGAGCCGCTGCGGATTTCCGCGCGCAATCAGTTGCGCGGCAAAGTCACGGGCATCGTGCGCGGCGCGGTGAACTCGGAGGTGTCGCTCGAACTCGATGCTGTGCCCGGCACACCCGGCGTCCCGAGCGCGACTGTCGTCACCGCAATCATCACGAACGAGAGCGTCGATGCGCTCGAGCTGGCCGTTGGCAAATCGGCTATCGCCGCGTTCAAGGCATCGAGCGTGATCCTCGGCACGACCGGCTGAATGCGCGCTCAGTCCGACGCGTTGGGCGCGGCGAAAGCCGCGTAGGGCGAGCGCTCGCGTACGCGGCCGTCGGTCAGCTGCACCACCTGATCGCCGAACACGGCCACGTCGGCTGGATCGTGGCTGATGAGCACCATCGGTATGTTGAGCCGCGTCTGCATATTCGAAAGCTCGCGGCGCATCCGGGCGCGCATGTGGGCATCGAGCGCCGCGAACGGCTCGTCGAGCAGCAGGATGCGCGGCTCGGCGACAAGTGCGCGCGCGAGCGCGACGCGCTGCTTCTGCCCGCCGGACAACTGTGCCGGATAACTTGCCGTGACTGCCTTGAGTTCAAACGCATCGATCCAGTAATCGACCTCGTTGCGCTGTTTGGTATTGCGGGCACGCGGGTTGAGCCAGCCGCGGCTGAGCGCGAAGCCGATGTTTTGCCGCACGTTCAGGTGAGGAAAAAGTGCGTAGTCCTGAAAAAGATAGGCTGCGCCGCGCGTACGAGCGGGCACATCGATGCCTCGATCCGCATCGAAGAGCGTTTCACCGTCGAGCGAGATGGCGCCGTGCTCGGGCCGCAGCAGCCCCGCGATGGCCTGCAGCGTGAGCGATTTGCCCGCGCCCGACGGCCCGAACAGAACGACGCGCTGCGACGCCGTCGCGAACGACACGTCGAGCGTGAAGCGGCGTTCTCGCGCGACGAGCGTTTTGCGGATGTTGACCGAGAGCGACATGTCAGCGCGAAGTCAAAAGCGAGTGTTGGGGCACGAGCCGTCCGGCGACGACGAGCACGACGACGCACACTACGGAAGTAAAGAGCACGAGCACGGCGGCGGTGTTGTCGTCGCCGGCCTGCACGGCCGCATATACGGCGACCGAGAGCGTCTGCGTGCGCCCGGGCAGATTGCCGGCGATCATGAGCGTCGCGCCGAATTCGCCGAGTGCGCGCGCGAATGCGAGTAGCGCGCCTGCGAGAATGCCGCGCGCGGCAAGGGGCAGCGTGACGCGGAAGAACACGGCTGCTTCGCTGATGCCGAGCGTGCGGGCGGCTTGCTCGTACTGCGGGTCGACGGCCTCGAACGCGGCCCTTGCCGATTTGAGCACGAGCGGAAACGCGACGACCATCGCCGCAATCACGGCCCCTTGCCACGAGAAGACGAGCCGAATGCCGAGCGTGTCCAGCCACGCGCCGACGACGCCGCGCTTGCCGAGCAGCACGAGCAGGTAGTAGCCGAGGACGGTGGGCGGCATGACGAGCGGCAGCGTGAGCAGCGAATCGACGACATCACGCGCGCCCGAGCGCCAGCGTGCGAGCGCGAGACCGGCCGCGACGCCGAGGACGATATCGAGCGCGGTCGCCCACCCGGCGACCTTGAGCGACAGCGCGAGCGGCACCCAGGCGTCGTGCATCATCGGATCGGGCAGCGGCGACAAGAACGAGAACGAGACATCATCATCGCGCCACGGGCGCCTTACTCCCTGCCGGCGGCCTGAAGCCGTACCGGGCGAGCACCGCCTGGCCGGCCGGCGACAGCACATAGTCGATGAACGCCTGCGCTTCGGCGGCATGAGCGCTCGAGGCAACGCGTGCGATGGGGTAGGCGATCGGCGAGGGAGTGGGCACGGTCGCCACGACCTTGACCCGCTGCGGCATGAGCGCGGCATCGGTGCCGAATACGAAGCCCGCGTCCGCCTCGCCGCGCGCAACATAGTCGAGGCTTTGCCGCACATTGACGGCGAGTACGGACTTCGCGCTGACGTTGTCCCACAGGCCGGCGGCTTTCAGGGCGCTTTGCGCATAGCGGCCGGCCGGCACCGAAGCGGGATCGCCGAGTGCGATGCGCTTGACTTGCGGCAAGGCGGTGAACTCGCGCAACGACACCGACGCCGCCGCGAGCGGGCTGTCCGACGGCAAGATCATCACGAGCGAGTTCGCCGTGAAATCCCGGCGCGTGCCAGGCGCGACGACCTTGGCATCGACGGCCTTGTCCATGGCCGTCTCGTCGGCGGAGGCGAAGACATCGGCGGGCGCGCCGTTCACGATCTGCTGCATCAGCACGTCGGAGGCGCCGAAGTTCAAGAGGACTTTTGTGCCCGGATGCTGCTTTTCGAAGGCGGCACCGATGTCGTTGAAAGCGTTGGTGAGGCTCGCGGCGGCCGAGACGACGAGCTCGTCGGCCCTAGCCGCGGTGTGCATCGCGAAGGCGGCGACGGTAGCCGACACCAGAGTCGCATGCCGGAGCATGCAGCGGACGGCACGAACGGAAGCGGTCATGAGCAACGAGCGGCGAGCGTGGAAAACACCATCGTAATATACCGAAGGTAATAACGCATCTGTCGATGGTGAACGGGCGAACAGGCGAACCTGTGATCCCGCTAAAGACTCGACAACGAGCCGAACTTCACTTCACGCGAGCGATGAACCGAGCGCGGCGCCGTGCGGGGGCATCGTGACGGGCGTGCGTGGCGTGACGGGGCGTGGCGCGTCGTGCCCGGCTTTCCAGCGCGCGCGAATGAACGGCCGGTCGCGGCCGGATAGATGAAGCGCGATGTGGGTGATCCAATGCTGGGTAGGCACGCGCACATCGTGCAGTGCGACGGTGAGCATCAGTAGACTGACGGCGACGGCTACGGCGGAGAGCTTGCCGGGCCGCGCATCCCAGGCCCACCAGATAAAGAGTGCGGCGGCGAGTGCGCCGATCGCGCAGCCGGCGACCGCCTCGGATGGCGAATGCGCGACGAGCACGACGCGCGATAAGCCCACGACGAGGCCCGCGGCGAGCCCACAGACGACGCCAAGCGCGCGCACACCGGCGCGCGCCGGCCTGAGCGCCAGGAAAAACGCGACCGGGTAGACCGCGGTCGAGAGCATGGCATGGCCGCTCACGCCGGTGAAATCCCACTCGCGCACGCCGACGCCCCATCCGAGAAAAGCGATTTTGGTCAGCATCACCACGGCCGCCGCTCCCCCGATGATGGCGAGCCACCCCAGGGCAAGCCGCCACGTATAGCCGAGGACGAGCCACAGCGCGATGGTGAGGGCAAGGGGCAGGGTGAGGCCCGCGCCGCCAAGGCGCGTGATGGAAAACCAAAGGTGAGTCGGCAGATCGTACATGTCGGGGCGTGCCTGGCGCGCTCGCGGTTCGGTAGATGGTAGATACTCAACGCGCGAGCGGCGCGATGCGACGACCGAAAAAAAGGCGCGCGAACAACAGTATAGCGAGCGGAGGAAAAATAGACGGCGCGGGTTACGGCATTTGGGCGGGCGGCCACTCAAAAATGGTGGTATTGTGCAATGCATCAAACGCTGTAGTGGCGTTTTCGAGGGTAATTATTGCTCTTTCGCGGCTATTTACCGGGAGTTCCCAATAGATGACGAAAAGCTTCTCGAAAATTTGGTTGCGCGGATTCCAACGTCTGGTGAGCAGCCTGCCAGCCGTCCAGGCCGAATATCTGCGCTCGGTCACCAAAAAAAAGCGCCGCTCGCGACCCGAGGCCAAGAAGAGCTCACCGGTCGCACGCCAGGCGCGCGAATCGCGTGAGTCCCTGGTACGGCCGCGTGCGACGGCCTGGATAAAAGGCACATGGACGCGCTCGTTCCATTCCGCGCCGCCCTTGCCTGGGCGGCTCGTCAACCATTTGTCGTACGGCCTCTACGTGCCGCCGGTAAAGTCTGCGGGCCCGATGCCCCTGGTGGTGATGCTTCACGGTTGCAAGCAGACTATCGACGAATTCGCCGCCGGCACAAGGATGAACCTTATCGCCGATACGCACGGGTTCGCCGTCGTCTACCCGGAACAGTCGAAGCATGTGCACGCGCATCGCTGCTGGCATTGGTACGACGATCACGATGCGGGCGGACGCGGCGAAGCTCGCTCTGTCGTGTCGCTGGTCGATGCGCTCGTCGATGAACACGGCTTCGATCCGGAGCGCGTCTATGTCGCGGGCATGTCGGCCGGCGCGGGGCTCGTGTCGCTTCTCGCCCTCCATTACCCGGAACGGTTCGCGGCTGTGGGCTTTCATTCCGCGCCGGCGTTCGGCGAAGCCCATTCGACTATCACGGCGATGGATGTGATGCGACGCGGCGCCCACCACGATCCGGTTGCGCTCGTCGACGCCGCTGCGGATGTCGCGGCCTACCCGGGCATGCCGGCCGTCGTCGTGCATGGCGAAGACGACCACGTCGTCGCACCGAAGAACGCGGACCAGCTCGTGCTCGAGTTCCTACGTTTGAACGGCTTCGTGGATGCGGCGGGCGCGTGGATCACCGGCACCCTGCGCGAGACGCGCGAAGCGGGTGCGGTAACACACGACTATCTGCTGGCCGGACGCCGTGTCGTACGGTTTTGCCGTGTCGCCGGCCTGGGACATGCATGGGCTGGCGGCGACGAGACCGTGCCGTTCCATTCCCGCAAGGGGCCGGACGCGAGCGCGCTCTTCTGGGAGTTCTTTCGCAGTCAGCGCCGGCGGCAGACGCTCACGGTGCTGGCCCGCTCGGCCGCCGCGCGTTGACCGGGTGATGCGGAAATACGACAGTCGAACCTCGATTGGCATAAGACCAGGGTTATCCCTATAATGCGGGTCATTGCCTAGGTATAAACACCTAATATTCGAGGTAAACCATGTTCCTGCTGAGCCGCTTGTTCCTGTTTCTCACGCAATCCGCCGATGAGCGTGCGCAAACGCGCCACGACGAGTATCTGGCGGAAGCAATCGACCTTTATGACCTCGAGTTCCGCATGCGCAAGCTCGATCGCGAAGTGGCGGTTGCCCATCCGACGTGGATGAGCCACCACTGAAGCGAAGCGGCATCGGCTCGCTCTGAACTAGCCGGCGGACGGCTTGGAGGCATCCGCCCCGTTGCCGGCCTGCACGGCGAAGCATCCGCGGTAGGTGGCGTAGAACGAGCAGTACAGCATGGTCATGAGCGTGATCGTGGCTGGAAAGAGCACCGTATACGCGTAGGCACGCGCGCCGATCGCATCCATCGCGATCGAAACCCCGAAAGATATGATCATCGTGGTTACGAACCATAGCGCTGCATAGACGATAAATGCACCGCGGTTGCGCCAGCAGCTGACGAGACTGAAGAACATTGCCTTGACGGGCGGCACATCGTGCCAAACGGTCAGCACCGGCGCGAACCAGAACAGCATCGCAACGGGCACGTAGCAGCCAAGCGCGATGAGCGCCGCGCGCGGCAGGCTGCTGCCCGCGACCGCCTCGGGGGAGATGCCTCCGCCGATCATCATCAACTTGAAAAGCGTGCCGCCATCGGCCAGTGCAGAGCCGGCAAAGACGACCGCCATCGCGGCGATATACAGTCCGCCAAGCTCAACGAGCCGCCGCGCGGCCGCGCCTCCATACGAACGAAAGCCGTCCATCAGAATGGTCGGGAACACCTGTTTGCCGGCGACCGTATCGCGGCACGCGGCCATGAAGCCGACCGCGACGCCCGGAATGAAAGCGAGCGGCAGCACAGTACCGATGATGGGTACGAGCGAGATCACCCACATCGCGAGCAGGTAGGTGAAGAACAGCGTCAGGAACGCGAGCGGGTTCCTGCGAAAAAGCCAGATGCCTTGACGGAACCATACGTAGCCAGTCTTGGCGGGGACTTCGATCAGTTGCATGAGGATAAGGCGCCTAATGACGCGGCGCCGGCAAGGCGTTCGCGCAGGATGCGTTCAAAGTGGGTCGGATCGTGCGGCTGAAGCATTTCGGCGGCACGCGGCAAATGAAAATCGTAAAGGCGGGAAACCCAGAAACGGCAGGCACCGGCACGCAGCATGTCGCGCCAATGGCGGCGTTCCTCGGACGTGAACGGCCGCACCATCTGATAGGCGCGCAAGAATGCCTCGGTGCGCGCGGGGTCGAGCCGGCCCGTTGCGAGGTCCGCGCACCAGTCGTTCACGGTCACGGCGACATCGAAGAGCCACTTGTCGCAACCCGCGAAATAGAAATCGAAGAATCCGCCAAGCCGTACGCTGTGACCGGTATCGGGCGCGGCCGGCGCGAAGAGCACATTGTCGCGGAACAGGTCACAGTGGCAGGGGCCGCCGGGCAGTGCCGCGTAATCGTCTGAAGCGAAGAAAGCGCTTTGATGCTCGAGCTCGGCGGTGATGAGCGCGCGCTGCGCATCGGTCATGAACGGCAGCACGGCGGGCACGGTCTCCTTCCACCATGCGAGGCTGCGCAGATTCGGCTGATGCAGGGGGAAGTCGCGCCCGGCCAGATGCATGCGGGCAAGCATCTGGCCGACTTCGAGGCAATGCTCGATGCGCGGCGCGAGCTCCGCTGAGCCCTCGAGCTTCGTGACGATCGTGGCCGCCTTGCCGTGCAGGGTGCCGAAGAGCGCGCCGTCATCGCGCGGCACGGGGTCGGGCACGGGCACGCGATGCGCCGCGAGGTGCCGCATGAGCTCCAGATAGAACGGCAACTGAGCCGCGGTGAGCTTCTCGAAGATCGTGAGCACGTACGCGCCGCGCGTCGTCGTCAGAAAGAAGTTGCTGTTTTCGATGCCGGACGAGATGCCGCGGAAATCGACGACTTCGCCGAGATCGTAATGGCGCATCCACTGCGCGAGGTCGGTTTCGGTGACGGCGGTAAAGACGGCCATGCGAAGGCTGCGAATTCAAGTGAAACGGATTTGGGGCGCCGGTTCGCCGCCATGGGCCGTGGCGGTGCGTTTCCCGGCAAGGAGGCGCGACGGGTACGCGGCCCGTCGCGCGGTGCAATCAATAATGCAGCTTGAAGGATGGAAAACGTGTGCTCGGCTGCGCGTTGGCGCGCACTGTCGGCGAAGTATCGGGTGAAGCGCTCATTTGATAGCGCGTGCCGAAATTCGAGTGCACGTCGATTTCGACGGGCTTGCCTCTGTCGCGGTACTCGACGATTTCCGTGCCATTCGAGCTCTTCTCATAGAAGCTCGGCGTGCGGGGCACGTTGACGTCGACTTTCGAAGTGACTTCTGCGGCCGGGCGGTTGATCTGGGCCAGATTGGGCAGACCGGCTGCCTCGTTGGCGGCTTGGGCCGTGGCGCGCGCTTGCGCGTCGTCAGCGGGTTGCGCCGCCAGAGCGATACCGGATGGCGCCTGCATGCCCGCGAAAGCAAGCACTGCGGCGACGGCGGC
>DASZGN010000216.1:0-3807 GCA_035938775.1 Trinickia sp. | reverse complement strand
GCCAACAGGGATGCTACGAGGAGGGATTTCTTCATGATCACGTCCTTTTATGGTTAAAGGTAAGCAACAGCGCGAAATAATACCGGTAATGTGCTCTAACACCAACTCGGCCGCTGGTGGGATGCACATCAGAGCGTGAATCTTCCCCACGGCTTAGCCGGAAATTATATGCACTTTCGTACTGACCGTCGACAAACCGGGGTCAATACGTTGTCTTTCTCATACAAAGTTCCGCGTTATCAAACAATGGGACCGCAACGTCAAGCGGAAGCGCCGACACGTACCCAGCCGGCACAATACCACTCGTGCAGCAACCCTGTCATCGACGAATCGGTAGAGAGTGTTACAAAGCGTTTCCCCTCCAGGCGCCTCGAATCGGCGAGCTCCTCGAGCCATTTTTTATCGCGCGGCTGGCGGTCCTCTTCACCGTTGATGAAGTACGTCCGGCCTTCGTACAGCAGTACTGTTTTTTTGTCGAGTCGAATGCCCGATTGCGCGGCGCGTCGTATAAATGCTGATTGGTTTAGCGGGCGATTGGGCGCGTCGAAAACCACGTGTGATTTCGGCTCGCTCAAATAGCTGCCCAAAAACGAAACAATATCTTGCTCGTTCCAGCGAATGCGCGCAAGGATCGCGCCAACCTGCTCGATGAGCCCGGGGGGCAACCGAGCGGGATGCTCGACGGCGGGCTGTTGGGGGTCTCGATAGCGCCGATCGCCGCGCGACGCGTGTGCGCCGTCTCCGCGCTCGGCCAGATGGTATAGAAACTGCCCCACGAGCTCGTTTGCCGTGGGCGACCGGAAACCGATGGAGCAGGTCATGCACTCGCCGACAGCGATGCCGTCGTGCGCGATATGGGGAGGGAGGTACAGCATGTCTCCCGGTTCGAGCACCCACTCTTCCTGCGGCTCGAAGTGCTGTAAAACTTTCAACGGCAGCCCAGGTTCCAAGGCCAGATCCGTTTGCGCTGAAATGCGCCAGCGGCGCTTACCCTGCACTTGCATCAGAAATACATCATACGAATCAAAATGAGGCCCGACGCCGCCGCCGTCGGTAGCGTACGAGATCATCAGATCGTCGAGGCGGGCATCCGGCACGAAGCGAAAACGGTCGAGAAGGGCGCGCGCGCGATCGTCGTGCAAGTCGACACCTTGCACGAGCAGCGTCCACTCCCGCCGCTTCGCATCGGGCAGATCATGTGCTTTGAATGGACCATGCTCGAGCCGCCATGCGCCGCGAAAGCGTGTGATGAGGCGTGCCTCGCCGTCGTCGCTGCCTGCGAGCGCGAAGAGCTCGTCGCGCGCGAGCGGTGGCGCGATATCGGGAATGGCACCGCGAATCAGAAGCGGCTTCTTTTGCCAATATCTACGCATGAACTGCGATGGCGTGAGATTGGCGAGCAGGGGCGTCGGGGCGTCAGGCGGCGGGGGCGAATTGGCAATGACGGGCACACCGGCCCGGGCGTCTTGGGGCCGCTTGGGCATCGTATAATGGAACCGTATTTTGGAGAGTTGAGTGATGAAAATCGCAAAGAACACCGTCGTATCGGTCGCTTATAAGCTGTCGGATGCGCAAGGCAATCTGATCGAGGAGAGCGACGAGCCGATGGTCTATCTGCACGGCGGCTATGATGGCACGTTCCCCAAGATCGAGGAAGAGCTCGACGGGCACGAGCCGGGCTTTCAAACGCAGATCCAGCTTGATCCGCAAGACGCCTTCGGCGAGTACGACCCTGAGCTCGTGAAGGTCGAGCCGCGCAGCCGTTTTCCCGAGCCGCTGGAAGTCGGCATGCAATTCGAGGGCACGCCCGAAGAGGACGATGATGATATCGATACGCTCATCTACACCGTGACCGACCTCGCGGAAGACAAGGTCGTGCTCGACGGCAATCATCCGCTCGCCGGCATGGCGCTGCGTTTTGCGCTGACGGTCAAGGAAGTTCGCGAAGCCACCGCTGACGAAATCGAACATGCGCACGTCCATGGTGCCGAAGGCATCGAAGTCATCGACGAAGACGATGACGAAGAGGATGGCGATAACTCATCCCCCACCTTGCACTGATACCCGACTCGCAGGCGCCGCACTGTCGCGCGTCGGCGTCGCCGTCGGGTTCGGTGGCGCAGGCATCGACGATGTCGGTGGCGTATTGTCTTTCGGCTCCGGCAGCAGAGGCGGTTCCGAGGCCGGTGCGCCAGGCTCGGCGGGCTCGGCAGGGATGGGCGGCATGAGCCCCGGGGTGCCTGGCGCCGGCGGGGCGGCAGGCTCTTGATGTGGAAGAGCCGGCGGCGCGGGCAGGTTCTTCGGCACCGCTTTCTCGCTCACTCTGAAAGGGGGCTGTCTGTCGAAATCGACATCGAACTGTATCCATTGCGTGGAGCGCTCGCGCGGTGCGATTGCGATGCGCGTCAAGTTCGCCAGCCGCACCCCTTTATCGTTAAAGAGCGGCTGATCGATGGAAAAGCCGCCCGGCAGCGCGTGCGCCTGGCCGTGAATAAGAATGATCGGCCCGTGGAATATCTGCGCTGCCTTCACAAGACTGCGCTTGAACTCCAGATAGCCGTCGCGGGCGCGGTCGAACTTGAGCCATGCAAAGCGATCCGCACGCTCGTAGCGCTTGAAGTTGGGGTCGGCTTCGATGATGACGACAAGGGCGTGCGCCGCGCGGCGCTTTGCGTATTCGGCCGCGTGCTCGAGCCAAAAGGCCGTCGCGATAGCCCGGTCGTCGAATTCGCCGTTGCGCCCGCCTGCGTTCAAATAGTGATTGTTCCCACTCACCACATCGAGCCCGACGAAGACCGTATCGGCGAACTGCCATCGAACGTTTTCCCGGTACGAATGAAAGCGCGCGACATCGCTTTCACGTGTGAGCGCGATCGGGCTTGGGCCCATCGTCGTGTTGTCGGCGAACACCGTTTGCCGCAGAAAGTCGAGCCTCTCAGCGACGTCGTAGCCGCCGCCTTCGGCGGTAGCGCAGTCTGCCCAGTCATGCTGGCCCGGAATGAAGACGAGGGGCGCCCTTGAGCTCTCGAGCAACTGTTGTCGCCGCGCGAAGAGCGCATCGGAGCAGGGCTCGGCCGGGCTCTTGAAGTTGCCGTCGTAGACGACGAACGATATTCGCCGATCGAGTCCCACGGCTTTGAAGAGCCTTTGCGACGCAGGCTCGTCGTCGGCGCTTTGGATAGTGCCCGCGATAACAGCGAAGGCGTAGTGCGATTTGGCCGCTTGCGCTTCCCGCGCGAAGGGCAGCGCACACGCAAGCGCCGCGACCGCGGTGACGAGATTGCGCCGCAACCGCGCGGCACAGGGCGTCGCCACGCGTGCGTCATTGCTGGGCTTGCGCCGAAATCGCCAGCTCATGCAATTCGTAAATCAGATCGAGCGCTTCGCGCGGCTTCAGATCGTTCGGATCGATTCCGCGCAGGCGTTCGAGCACCGGGTGGGGGGGCGCGGCGCCGAGCGCGTCTGCCTCATCGCCGAAGTCATCAGGTGCATCTTCGACGAATGGGGCCGCCGCGAACAAATCGAGTTGCGGGGTCACTTGGGTGACCGACTGCTGCTCCAGGTGAGCAAGATGCTTGCGCGCCGCGCGAATCACCGCGTTCGGCACGCCCGCCAACTGCGCGACCTGCAGGCCGTAGCTCTGGCTCGCCGGCCCCTCGTCGACCGCGTGGAGAAACACGATGCCGTGCCCATGCTCGACGGCCGACAGATGCACGTTGGCCGCTTGCGGGAACTCGGCCGGCAACTGCGTCAGCTCGAAGTAGTGCGTAGCGAACAGCGTATAGCAGCCGTTTTGCGAAAGGAGAT
>DASZGN010000215.1:0-1791 GCA_035938775.1 Trinickia sp. | reverse complement strand
TTATGAAAACACCGCTGCGGGAGGTCCCGCCGGTACATCGCTTTACGACCGACCCCATCGTGGCTATATATGATGGGGTGCTCGGTCGTGGCACCGTGCGCTCGTGCGTGCAAGTTGTATTAGATGAAGCTCGTACTGCGGCGCGCGATGGCTCAAGCATCGCAAGCTTCGACGACCTGCGCACGGCCGTGCTCGAGCGGCTCGCCGTGGCTCAAGCATCCGGCCTCGTGCGCGTCGTCAATGGCACGGGCGTTCTTTTACACACGAATTTCGGCCGCGCTCCACTCGCTTCAACCGCGCTTGCCCGCGCGTCCGACCTCGGTTCGGGTTACACAAACCTCGAATATGATCTCGCCGCCGGCAAACGTGGCAGCCGGTACGAGCGCGTCTCCGCTCAACTATGCGAACTATCCGGCGCCCAAGCAACTCTGGTCGTCAACAACTGCGCCGCGGCTGTCTTGCTCGTTCTCGACACCTTTGCGCGCGACCGCGAGGTCGTGGTGAGCCGTGGCCAGCTCATTGAAATCGGCGGCGGATTCCGGCTTCCCGATGTCTTACGAAAAAGCGGCGCGAAACTCGTTGAGGTCGGCACGACGAACAAGACGTATCCGCTCGACTACCGTAACGCGTGGACACCGCAGACCGCACTCTTCATGCGAACGCATCCGAGCAACTATCGCATCGAGGGCTTTACAGCCGAGGTCGATGCCGCGACCATGGCGAGCCTTGCCAAAGAGCTCGGCGTCTCCTCGTTTGAGGATTTAGGCTCGGGAGCGCTCGTCGACTTGACCCAGTTCGGTCTGCCGCACGAACCGACTGTCGCGCAGGAGATAGCCGCCGGCATGGATCTTGTGGCGGTGTCCGGCGACAAACTGCTTGGCGGCCCGCAATGCGGCATCATATTCGGCAAAGCAGATCTGCTCGATACCATCAAGCGCAACCCTTTGCTGCGCGCCCTGCGGGTGGACAAACTCACGCTCGCTGCATTGTCGGCGACGCTGGCGCTGTATCTTGAACCGGATCGCCTGAGTGAGATTCCGCTGTTCGCAATGCTGTCGATCTCGGTTGATACGCTGCGTCAACGCGCCGCCGCGATCTGCCTCGCGTTGCGAGAGCGAAAAGCCGGGTTGCGTGTGGAGCCGTGCGCCATAGAATCAGCCACGGGCGGAGGAACGCTGCCGACCGCTCGCATTCCGTCTGCAGGCATCGCCGTTTCCGATAAGGAGCGCACGCCCGACTCGATCGCGGCGCAATTGCGCAAACATCAACCGCCGGTGATAGGGCGCATCGAGGACGCGGCGTTCATCATCGACTTGCGAACGGTGTGGCCGGACGAGGATCAGGTTCTCGTTGAAGCGCTCGCGAGCGCGGCCTAGTCGCGCGAATTCATCCGCGCGAAAAGGCGATTCACATGCACATAGTCGGAACAGCCGGGCACGTCGATCACGGCAAGAGTTCGCTCGTCATCGCACTGACCGGCCACAATCCCGATCGGCTCATCGAAGAGCAGCAGCGAGGCATGACACTCGATCTCGGCTTTGCGCCGCTGCGCTTCTCGGACGGTGTCGAAGCCGGCATCATTGACGTTCCCGGTCACGAGCGCTTCCTGCATAACATGCTCGCCGGTGCCGCGGGCATGGAGCTGTTGCTTCTCGTCATCGCATCGCCAGAAGGACCCAAACAGCAAACGTTCGAGCATCTCCACATTCTCAATTTTCTCAACGTTTCTCGCGCGATCATCGTGCTGACCAAAATCGATCTCGTCGATCCAGACGGCCGAAAGATCGCGCA
>DASZGN010000214.1:0-12639 GCA_035938775.1 Trinickia sp. | reverse complement strand
ATGATCGCGATTCCGAGCACGCTCTCGGGCGGGGAGTACAACGCAGGGTGCCTCGTCACGGATACCGAGCGCGATCTGAAGCAGACGTTCTTTCACACCGACATGATGCCGGTGTCGATCATTCTCGACCCGGCGATTCTTCGCCACGCTCCGCAGAATCTTTATCTCGGCTCGGCTACGCGGGCAATGGATCACGCGATCGAGGCGCTTTGCTCGCAGCGCGGCAATCCGCTTGTCGATGCGGTGGTGCTGCAAGGGATCGAGCTGATGGCGCAGTGGCTGCCTCGCAGCTGCGCTGATCGCGCCGACAGCGAAGCGGCGGCCAAGTGCCAGATTGCGTCCTGGCTGTGTTCGTTCGGCTTGCAGGCACGCGTGCCGATGGGTGCAAGCCATGCAATCGGGCACGTGCTCGGCGGCACGTGCCATGTGCCGCACTATCTGTGCACGCCGGTCATGATGCCGGCCATCCTGCGCTACAACGAGCCTGTCACGCAGGAAGCGCAGCGTGCGCTGGCCAAGGCGCTCGGCAAGCCCGAAGCATCGGCGGCGGATGCGTTCGAGTCGTTTTGCGCCGGGCTCGGCTTGCCCGTTCGCTTGAGCGACGTGGGCGTGAAGCCCGAGGACTTCGAACTGGTGGCGCGCAACACGATGACGGAGTTCTTCATCTACAGCAACGCGCGCAAGGTTCGTACTCCCGACGAAGTGATCGACATATTGAAGCTTGCCGCCTGAAAAGGCTCGGAACGTTGACGCGTAATAAACAGGATTTGGAGGAAAAGATGCAAGAACGGCCTATTCTGGTGACCGGCGCGGCCGGGCGAGTCGGGGCGATCGGCAGGACGTTGACACAGTTGCTCATCGCGCGCGGCCACGCGGTGCGGGCGATGGTGCGCCGTGAGGATGATCGCTCGCACGCGCTTCAGGAGATGGGAGCGGAACTGGTAGTGGGCGATCTGCGCGATTTGCACACGATGCACCGCGCGATTGACGGATGCAAGTCGGTGTACTTCGGCATGTCGGTGTCCGATGCCTACCTCGAGGCTACCATCAACGCGGCCGCGGTCGCCAAGCACTACGGCGTGGACGCGTTCGTCAACATGTCGCAGATGACGCTCTCGCAAATGAGCATCAATGAAACCACCGAGAGCCCGCAGCACAAGCTGCACTGGCTCGCGGAACAGGCGCTCAACTGGTCGGGGCTGCCCGTCGTGCATGTGCGGCCCACGGTGTTTCTCGAAGGCTTCTTCCTTCAGCTTGCTTCGGCAGCCGTGCGCGAATCGAATGAGTTGCGCTTGCCGTTCGGCGACGGCAAGACTGCGCCCGTGAGTGCAAACGACGTGGCCGACGTGCTCGTGGCCATCCTCGATAATCCCGCGCCGCATGTGGGGCAGACCTATCATTTGACGGGACCCGAATCGCAGGACATGCATTTCTATGCGCAGGAATATACGAAGGCGCTCGGCCGCCCGATCACCTACGTTGACATACCGCTCGAAGGATGGCGCGCCGCGTTGATCGAAAAGGGCTTCCCGATGCACGTTGTGAATCACTTGTCGGCGATGGCCGATCTGCATCGCGCGGGCCGTTACGATCGGCAATCGGACGACGTGCTGAAGTTGGCCGGTCGCCCGGCCACCAGCGTGCACGACTTCGTGCAGCGTAACGAGAAAGCGTTCCGCCCGCGCGCGGCCAGTTGAAGCGCTGGCCGATTATTCGCGCGGGGTGGCAGGGGAGGCCGTCTTTCAGGCTGCGACGCGAATCAGCAGCTTGCCGAAGTTGCGGCCTTCGAGCATGCCGATGAACGCCTTCGCGGTGTGCTCGAATCCGTCGACGATGTCTTCCTTGTACTTGATCTCGCCGCTTTTCACGCGCGGGCCGATCTCGCGAATGAAGTCCGGGAAATATTCCGCGAAGTCGTAGTTGATGAAGCCGCGGATCGTGAGACTCTTGGTCAGGATGTCGCGCATGGTGTCGGGCAAGCGATCCGGCCCGGGGAATTCCGTTGCGCCAAACTGAGCGATGAGGCCGCATACCGGCACTCTTGCAAACCGGTTCAAGAGCGGCGACACCGCCTGCCAGATCGACCCGCCAACGTTCTCGAAATAAACATCGACGCCGTTCGGGCACGCCGCGGCAAGCTGCGCCGCGAAATCGGGCGCGTAATGGTCGATCGACACATCGAAGCCCAGTTCGTTGCGCACAAACGCGCATTTGTCCGGGCCACCCGCAATGCCCACCGCCCGCGCGCCCGCAAGACGCGCGAGTTGGCCGACCAGCGAGCCGACCGGCCCGCTCGCCGCCGCCACGACGACCGTTTCGCCCGGCTTCACCTGGCCGATGACGCGCATGCCCGAATAAGCGGTAAAGCCCGGCATGCCGAGCACGCCGAGACGCGACGTCAACGGCGCATCGGCGGGGTCGATCTTGCGCACGCCTTTGCCGTCGGACACGGCATGCGTTTGCCAGCCGGCATGCGCGAGCACGATATCGCCGACCGAAAAGTCCGGATGATTCGACTCGATGACCTCGGCGACGCACTCGCCTGTCATGACGCCGCCGATCTCGACCGATGCGGCGTACGATTTCGCGCTATCCATGCGGCCGCGCATGTACGGATCGAGCGATAGATACAGTGTCCGCAACAGCAGTTCCCGGGGGCCTGGCTTCGGCACGGGCACTTGCTCCAGGCGAAAATCGCTCTCGGCCGGCTTGCCCTTGGGACGCGACGCGAGGACGATTCGTTGGGCGTTTGCGTGAGTCGTGCTGGTCATGTTGTGCTCTCCGATGGTTGTATCAACATTGTAAAGGTGCATATGCACATAGATGATCCGACGAGTGTTCGCCCGCTGTCAATCGCGGAAGCTGTGCGTCGCTCGCTCGCGGTTTGTGAGAGTCGGTGGAGTCGGTGAGATTAGAGCAAGGGGCGATTGAACGTCGAAAACGCAATTGCTTTGCTCGCCAATCGACGGCTAAATCGACGCTGTGTCAGAATCCCGCGCCACGTGCTGCCACGACCGACGGCGTGCGATCCAAGTATTGAACAGGAGTAGACAGTGATTCAACGTATCTCGGCTTTCTTCACACAAGTCGTGCACCGCCTGCTGCCCGACCCATTGATTTTCGCGATCCTTCTCACCGCCGTTACGTTCGGGCTGGCCTATGGCTTGACCCCTCAGAAGCCAAGCGACCTTGTGTTCATGTGGGGTTCAGGTTTCTGGAACCTGCTGGCGTTTACGATGCAGATGGCGATGGTCCTTGTCACGGGACATGCACTCGCCAGCTCGGCGCCTGTGAAACGCATGCTCGTCGCGCTCGCGAGTGCGGCGCGCACGCCGGCGCAGGGTGTCATGCTGGTGGCGTTTGTCGGCGGCGTGGCATGTGCAATCAATTGGGGATTCGGTCTCGTGCTCGGCGCCATGCTGTCGCGCGAGGTGGCCAAGCGTGTGCAGGGCTCTGACTACCGCCTGCTCGTCGCTTGCGCATATATGGGCTTTCTCACCTGGCATGGCGGCTTGTCGGGCTCCGTGCCTTTGGTCGCCGCGACCAAAGGCAACCCGATGGAAAAAGCCATCGGCCTGATCCCTGTGTCGCAGACGATTTTCACTGGCTATAACGCGTTCATCACATTCGGGCTGATCGTAATGCTGCCGATTCTTGCGCGGCTGATGATGCCCAAGCCAGCGGACGTCGTTTCGGTGGATCCCGCACTGCTCGAAGATCCGCCGAGCGTGGAGCGCAAGCTGCCCGCCGACGCAACGCCCGCGGAGCGTCTGGAGGAGAGCCGGATTCTTGCGATGTTCATCGCGTTGCTGTGCTTCGCGTTTTTGGGGATGCGGGCTATCCGTCAAGGGCCTGAGATCGACATCAACACGGTGAATCTCTTGTTGCTGGCAACCGGACTTCTGCTCCACAAGACACCCATGGCTTATGCGCGTGCGGTGTCGGCAGCCGCACGCGGGACTGCCGCCATCATGATCCAGTTTCCGCTGTACGCCGGGATTCAAGCGTTGATGGACCATTCGGGCCTGGCCGGCGTCATCACGAAGTGGTTCATCGATATCGCCAACGTCCACACATTGCCGCTCTTGACCTTCCTCAGTTCGGGCGTGATCAATTTCGCCGTGCCAAGCGGCGGCGGCCATTGGGTGGTGCAGGGGCCGTTCGTGATGCCCGCGGCAAAGGCGCTCGGCGCGGATCTCGGCAAGACGGCGATGGCAATCGCCTACGGCGAGGCGTGGACGAACATGGCGCAACCGTTCTGGGCGCTGCCGGCTCTCGCCATCGCCGGCCTCGGCGTTCGCGACATCATGGGTTACTGCGTCACCGCGCTGCTATTTTCAGGCGTCGTGTTTGTCGCGGGGATGTACTTGTTCTGACGCGCCGCTTCAATTTCTTTCAAGCCTTGGAAGGTGAAGTGTGCTTGCGCGACATCGAATTGCATGTTTGCGCAGCGCGCGAGCTTCGCCCTCAAATGCGCACGTCATGACCGCCTCGACGAGCGCTTGCGCCGATGGGCCTTACAATGCGCCTGCAGTGCCGCCTGTGCGGCGCGTTAGCCCTTCCTTGAACTCTATCCAGGATCAACCCGTTGAAAACAAACCTGCGAAAGAACGCGGCCCTTGTGCCCCTCATGATCATGGCAGCGGCGAGTGCAATGTTCGCCGGCAGCGTGTCGGCGGCGGAACTGAAGGAACTTCGATTCGGCGTGGAAGCCGCCTATGCGCCGTTCGAATCCAAGTCGGCCACGGGCCAGCTGCAAGGCTTCGACATCGACGTCGGCAATGCCGTCTGCGCGAAGCTCAAGGCGAAATGCACGTGGGTCGAAAACGACTTCGACGGCCTGATTCCGGCGCTGCAAGCCCGCAAGTTCGATGCGATCAACTCGGACATGACGATTACCGAGCAGCGCAAGCACGCTATCGACTTCACCGACGCCATCTACACGACACCGATTCAGCTGATCGCGAAAAAGGGCAGCGGCCTCCAGCCGACGGCCGCATCGCTTAGAGGCAAGCACGTCGGCGTGCTGCAAGGCACCATCCAGGAAACGTACGCGAAGGCGCGTTGGGCGACGGCCGGCGTCGATGTCGTGGCGTATCAGACGCAGGATCAGGTCTACGCCGATCTGGCGGCGGGCCGGCTCGATGCGGCGTTCCAGGATTCGGAGGCGGCTTCGAAGGGCTTCCTCAAGCGAGCCCAAGGCGCGGGCTTTGCTTTCGCGGGCCCGGCTGTCGAGGACGAGAAGCTGCTTGGATCGGGCGTCGGCTACGGCGTGCGCAAGGGCGATACGGCGCTAAAGAGCGCGCTCGATCAGGCGCTCAAAGAACTCAAGGCGGACGGCACCATCGACAAGCTCGCGGCCAAGTACTTCGATGTGAAGGTGGTCGTCAAGTAAAACGTCGGCACCGCGCGGCGCTTTAGCGGCAGGCGTCGCGCGAAGCCGATGCATTCCGAGCGTCCAGGTTTCGCGATACCTTTCTTCGAGCGCTGCACGGTTTGATCAGGTCTTCGATTGCTCTCGAACCAGGATGCCCGAAAAGGCATGTTCGAACGTCTTACCTACGGTCCGACCCCCATCGTATAATCGGCCCAGACTTCGCCAAGCGAGCATGCGAAACCGCGGCGCTGCGCTTGGATCAGCAAAACATGGACAAGCGAAAGGAGGGGGGATGGAGACGACGAACGACGCGGTGCCGGCACGTACCGGGCCGCTATCGGACGACTCGGCTGACACCGCCCTCTATCCCGCGCGACAACCGCTGCTCGATGCCGAGGGTCTGCTCTGCGGGTTCGAGCTGATCCTGCGCGACGAGGATGCCGCCGCGGGTGAGACCGATGTCAACGCCGATCCCGCGGACTCAGCCCACCCTTTCGATTCCGATGCGCAAGCGCAAGCCCGAGCCCGAGCGCAGGCGGAAGCCGCGGCGGCACGCATTCTGAGCGCGCTCGCGGCAAGCGGCGTCCTGAAGGCGTTGGCCGGGCACCGCGGCTATTTGAACGTAAGCCGCACGCTCATTTTCTCCGAAGCGCTCCAACGCATCTCGCCCGATCTTTTCGTTCTCGAAGTGGCGCCCGATATCGAGGCCGATTCGACACTGATCGCTCAGCTCGTCCTGCTGCACGCGAAGCGCTATCGCTTCGTGCTCGACGACGTGCGGCAGCCCGATGCCACGTTTGCGAAGCTTTTGCCGTATGCCTACGCGGTCAAGATCGATATCGACCGCGTGGCGCCCGAACTCCTGCCGAAACTAGCGGGCGTGCTCAAAGCGGCGGGCAAGCTGCTGATCGCGCTCAACGTCGAATCGCACGACAAGTTCGAGCGCGCCAAGGCGCTAGGCTTCGATCTCTTTCAGGGCTATTTCTTCGCACGCGGCGAAAAGCAGGCGGCCCGCCGCATGAGCGCGCCGCGTCACGCGCTCTTGAACCTGCTGCGTCTGCTTTCGGCCGACCCGAGCGTCGCGCAGCTCGAAGGCGAGCTGAAGCTGAACCCGGTGCTCGTGATGCACTTGATGCGGCTTGCGAATTCGGGCGAGGCGAGCTTTGGGCGCAAGGTCGCGACGCTGCGCGACGCGATCATTGCCACGGGTACCAACCGGATTGCGCGCTGGACGCAGCTGCTGCTGTACGCGGACGGCCGCAAGGTCCGGCTCGAAGACGACCCCCTCGTGCAATTGGCGGCAACGCGCGCCCGTTTCATCGAGCTTGCATCGGCGCGCCTTGCGCAGGCGAACCGCAAGGTCATCGACGGCTCGTTTCTCACAGGGGTGTTCTCGCTTGTGGATGCGGTGTTCGGCGAATCGCTTGAAACCACGCTCGACGCGCTCACGCTCGCAAGCCACATTCGTGCAGCGATCCTGCATCGGCAAGGGCCGCTTGGCACGCTGCTCGATGCGATCGTGGCGCTCGAGCGCGGCGATTGGGCGGCGCTCGATCGCGCAAGCGCCGCGCTTGCGCCGCTTTCGTCGGCCACGCTCGCGGAGCTCGGCATCGCGGCCGCGGCGTGGGCCACTTCCGAGGATCAGAGCGGCGAGCACGCCGGCCTCGAGCACTTCGACGAGTAATCGTTGACGAGTAATCGACGAGTGAGCACGGCCCGTCGGCCGTGTCCGGTCATTCCATTTTTAAAGCGTTTCGAGTTCGTGCGTTGGCGCGTGCGTGAAGAAGCGGCCAAGCTCGTGCGCCAACTCGTTTAACGCGCTCATCTCGGTCTGCGAGATTTTGCGCGCCGCTTGCGCATGCGACCAGTCGCCGTAGACGAGCGCGGCGGTCGATTGATTGGCGATGACAGGCAGGAGCACGAACGAGCGTGTGTCGTCGAACGCCTCGCGGAACCAGCCGGGCAGCCGCGCGATCATTCTCGGGTCGCGCGCATTCTCGATGAAGATGCCGACCGAGTTCGCGATCGCAAGATGGAAGACGTCGGGCTCGAACGCTTCGTTGAAACGGAGCGTCGGCAACAGCTGTTCGACGTCGCGCCCGAGGCCGAGCCGCGCGGCGTAGATGCCCGGGGGCTGCCGCACGAAGACGATCGTGCGGGCGAAGTCCAAGCCGGCGAGCACGGTTTCGGATGCCAGCGCGAGCGCCGGCGCAAGCGCGTTCTCGGAAGGCAGCGCGCGCAGATCTTCGAGGCCCGCTGCAATGCGCGCCTCGGGGTGTATCGGGGCGCGCGCCATCGCATCGGCATTCGCGCGCAGCTCGACGATTTCGCGCATCACGCCTTCGCCGGCTTCCTCGCGCGCAAGCGCGACGCTCATATCGACGAGCGCTTCCGGGGCAGTCCCGAGCGCGCCGCTGTAGCGCTGCGCGACCTGGGCGATCTTCGTTGCGCTGCCGTGCTCGAGCGTGTCGGCCGCGCAGAGCACGTCGGCCACTTCGGTCGCGTAGTTGGTGACCGCGCGCAGCCACTGCACCTGTGGCGCGTCGCTCGCTTCGGGCTCGAAGCTGCCCATGCCCGCGCAAATCATGTCGGGCAGGCGCCAGCGCGCCGCAGCCTCGAGGCCGATCTCCTCGAAGCTCACGCCGAGCACGGCCACGCAGGCGGCGGACTCATCGAGCTTGTCGCTTGCGGCCTTGCGGCGAATCTGTTCCCACTCGGTGTCGAGATAGAACACGACGAGCAGCTTGCCGACCTGACGCATCAGCGTGCACACGACGGCTTCCTCGCCCGCGCGCAGATCGCCTTGCTCGGTCAGCTTTCTCGCGACGCAACCCGAGAGCATCGTGCGGTTGAGCTCGAGCTTCGCGTCGATGCGGTGCGGGGCGCTCTGATGGAAGTGATCGACGAGCTTCAGGCCGACAACGAGATGGCCCACGGCATCCATGCCGAGCACCATCAGCGCGCGCGTGACCGTCGTGATGTTGCCGCCGAAGGCCATGTACATCGCCGAATTCGCGAGCCGCAACACCTTTTGCGTGAGCGCGAAATCCGACAGCACCACTTGCACGAGCGCGGTGAAATCGAGGTCGTCGTTGCTCACCGCCGCCATCGTGGTGCGCAGTGACTGCGAGAGCATGGGGAAGTCGCCGCGCTCGCTCATGCGCGCCCACAGCTTGTCGAGCAGCGCCGCCTTTACCATGTGAATCCCATCCAAACCATACGCATGTCAAATTGATTTATTGCGCCGTGTCCTCTATGCGTGAACGCCGGCTGAAGCGTCGTCATGCCACGTCGTGCAAGCGAAGCGTGCGAGTTTCAAAGTGCTGCGCGAGCTCCTCGGAAGGCAGTGCTTTGCACACGAGCCAGCCTTGGATGTGGTCGCAGCCCATCGCCGTGAGCAATTGCCGCTGAGCCTCCGTTTCCACGCCTTCGGCGACGAGCTCGAGCTCGAGCGTTTGCGCGAGCCCGACCACCGCGGACACGATTGCCTGGTCGTTGCGAGAGGTTAGCAGGTTCTCGACGAAGCTGCGGTCGATCTTCAGCTTGGCGAGAGGAAACCGTTGCAGATAAGCGAGGCTCGAGTAGCCGGTGCCGAAATCGTCGACAGCAAAGCGGATGCCGATCGCCGTCAACTCCTCGAGCAGCGCCTTCGCGTGCGCCGGGTCCTGCATCAGCAGACTCTCGGTGATCTCGAGGACAAGGCGACGCGGGTCGAGCCCGGTGAGCACAAGCGCGTCGCGCACGTTCTGGGTGAAGCGCGGGTCGCGGAACTGCTGCGGCGACACGTTAACCGCCACGTATTGCAAGGCGATGTCATGCGCGTCCCATTGGACGAGCTGCATGCACGCGATTTTCAGCACCCAGTTGCCGAGGTAGTTGATGAGGCCGATCGACTCGGCGAGCGGCACGAACGTCGAAGGCGGCACGAGCCCGTGCACCGGATGATGCCAGCGGATCAGTGCCTCGACGCCGACGACGCCGCCCGTCTGGCTGCTCGTGATCGGCTGAAAGTGCAGCGAGAACTCGCCGTTGCGCACGCCGTCGTACAGATCCGCTTCGAGCTTCAGGCGCTCGGCATCGGCCGGGTCCGCGTGCGCGGTGTGAAATGCAAGCGCATTGCTCCCCGTCGCCTTGGCTTGGGCGAGCGCGTGGTCGGCGCGGCGCAGCAGCAGCTCGTGATAGGCGGCGCCGGGGCTCTCGTAGCCCGACTCCGGATAAAGGGCGATGCCGACGCTCGCCGACAGGTGCACGGCTTGTCCGTTGAACGAGTAGGGTTGCTGAACCGCCGTCATGAGGCGGCGCGCGAGCGCCTCGGCGGCGGCCTTTGCCTCATCGCGCGTCGCGGCGCGCAAGAGCAGCGCGAACCCGTCGCTTGTCACGCGCGCGAGCGTCTCGTCGGCCGACACGAGCGCTTGCAGGCGCTGCGCCGTGTCGCGCAAGAGCGCGTCGCCCGCGTCGTAGCCGAACGCGCGGTTCACGCGCTGATAGTCGTCGAGGTCGACGAGCAAGAGCGCCACCGCGGTGCCGCGCGCTTCGGCGTCATGCTGCGCGAGCGTGAGCGCCGAGGCGAGCGCGGCGCCGTTCGCGAGGCCCGTCATGCGGTCGTTGTGGAGCTCGTAGGTCAGGCGCTCCTCGTTCGCGCGCCAGGCCGATACATCGAATGCGCTGATCGCGAAGCCCGGCGCCCCGTCGTGCTCGCTCGGCACGACGCGCAGCTCGACCGGTATCGGGTAGGTGAGCGACTTCATCAAATGCAGCGTCGCTCGCTCGACGCGCCCGCTCGCGGCCGCGCGTGCGATCAGTGCATCGAGCGCCGCGACTTCGTCCGCCGGCACGAGCTCGTGCAGCGTCACGGTCTGCAGATACTCGCGGCGGTAGCCGACGAACTGCAGGCTCGCCTCGGAGATGTAGCGAAAACGCAGGTCGGCGCCGACGTGGGCAAGAAAGTCGACCGCGCCGACGGCCGTTTCGAGCCGCGTCCCGAGCTCACCGCGTTCTTCCGAGAACGGCTGCATGTGCGCCGCGCGCAGCGCGCCCGCGGCGCGGGCTCCGCCGGCGCGGCCGCGCAGCACGTCGATCGCTGTGCGCCAGGCGCTCCTGCGCGGTGCATCGATAGTCTTGGCTTCCATTCGTTCTCGCTGGCGACTGCGTCTAGATCGGGGGCTGCGTCCCAGTGCGCCCGGCCTGTCTTTTGTCAGCGGAAGGCGCGGCTTATTCGGGCATTGGCGCCATGCCTCGCATCAGACGGGTTATCGGCATGGGGCGGCGATTCTTTAGGGATAGCCGCCGAAAAACGGCTAAATCAGCTTCAGGCGCAGTCAGAGCATGCGCGGCGCGCCTTTTTTGGAGAGAATGCGGTCAGCGCATTCGTCGGACCAAAAAGCGGGCATGCCGCGGCGGGGATGGTGCGCGATGCTCCGCGAGCGGCACGAGGCGCCGTTTGCGGTCGATCTGAACTTGGAACTTAGTCAAAGCCCTTCATGGACGAAACCCCCGTCATGCGTTCAGACCACGCGCCCGAGCGCGTGGCGCATGAGTCCGAATTCGCCTATCTGGGCCGCCAACCCATTCTTGCTCGCAACGGAGCGCTCGACGCCTACGAGCTGCTGTTTCGCTCAGGCACGGGTAACGAGGCGATCATCCACAACGACGCGCAAGCCACCGCGCAAGTCGTCGCGAACACGATCGGCAGCATAGGCGTGGGCGCTGTGCTCGGCACGCACCGCGGCTACGTCAATCTGTGCCGCGAGCTGCTGTTCGACGACATCGTCCATTTGCTGCCGTCCGAGCGTTTCGTGCTCGAAGTGCTCGAAACGGTGAGCGTCGACGCGCAGCTCATCGATCGGCTCGGCAAGCTGCGTCGCGCCGGCTTTAGCGTCGCGCTCGACGATATCGGCGAAATGAGCGACGAGCTGATCGAGATCCTGCCGCATGTCGATATCGTCAAGGTTGACTTGCTGGGAGGGCAGCGCGCGCAACTGCCGGCGATTGCAGAGGCGGTGCGCACACGCGGCAAGACGCTCGTCGCCGAGAAAGTGGAAACGCACGACGATTACGCACTCGCGTGCGAGCTCGGTTTCGATCTGTTTCAAGGGTACTTTTTTGCCCGGCCGCAAGTGCTCTCGGCGCGCCGCAGCGATCCGTCACGGCAGTCGCTGCTCTCCGTGCTCGCGCTGATCGCGAGCGATGCGCCGTTGCCCGAGCTGGAGGCCGAGTTGAAGCGCAATCCCGATGTCGTGCTGCAACTGCTGAAGCTCGTCAACTCGATCGCCTATGGATTCGGGCGGCGCATCGGCTCGGTGCGCGAGGCGATTCTCGCGGCCGGCACGCGCCAGGTCGCGCGGTGGGCACAACTGCTGCTTTATGCATTGAGCGGCGAGGTGCCGTGGCGCCACGATCCGCTCACGCAACTGGCCGGCGCGCGCTCGCGGTTCATGGAGCTTGCCGCCGCCCGCGTGCGGCCCGATGACGAGCGCTTTGTCGATACCGCCTTCATGACCGGCATCTTTTCGCTCGTGCATGTGCTGCTGGGCGAGCGGGAGCCGGCCAATGCGCTCATGCGGTTCGGTCTCGTCGCCGAGATCGGCAATGCGATCATCGATGGTGTCGGGCCGCTCGGCGCGTTGCTTGCAGTTGCCCAAGCGGCCGAGCATGGCAACGCCGAAGTGGCCGCGCGCGGCGCGAGCATCGAGCACCCGGAGTTCGCGGCGCTCACGCCCAACGCGTTGGCCGAAATCAACCTGTCCGCCGCAGCTTGGCTCGCGGCGCATACCGAGGTCCAAAATTGAACTTAACGATCAGCAAGGTGATGTGCGCGCTCGCCGCATGCGCGAGTCTTTCCGTCTTTTCGCTCGACGCGCGCGCGGTGCTCAAGCCCGGCGACAAGGCGCCCGATTTCACCGCGCAGGCGTCGCTCGGTGGCAAGACGTACACATACGCGCTCGCCGATGAGCTCAAGAAGGGCCCGGTCGTGCTCTATTTCTATCCGGCCGCGTTCACGAAGGGCTGCACGATCGAGGCGCACGAGTTCGCCGAGGCGGTCGATGAATACAAGCGCTACGGCGCCAGCGTGATCGGTGTGTCGCATGACAACATCGACACGCTCACAAAGTTTTCCGTGAGCGAATGCCGCAGCAAGTTCCCGGTCGCGGCGGACGAAGACTCGAAGATCATCAAGTCCTACGACGCCTCCATGCCCATGAAAAGCACGATGGCGAATCGCGTGTCCTACGTGATCGCGCCTGACGGCAAGGTCATCTACG
>DASZGN010000213.1:0-2541 GCA_035938775.1 Trinickia sp. | reverse complement strand
GGCGGCTCTGCACGCGCTCTTTCGCATATGCCACGGCCTTCTGATAAGCGCGATCGGCGATCGCCACGCCTTGCAGCCCGACCGCGAAGCGCGCCGCGTTCATCATGATGAACATGTACTCGAGACCGCGGTTCTCTTCGCCCACGAGGTGCCCGATCGCCCCGCCGTGATCGCCGAATTGCAGCACGGTTGTCGGGCTCGCCTTGATGCCGAGCTTGTGCTCGATCGACACGCAATGCACATCATTGCGCGCACCGAGCGAGCCGTCGTCGTTCACCAGGAATTTCGGTACGATGAAAAGCGATATCCCCTTCACGCCTTCGGGCGCATCGGGCGTGCGCGCAAGCACGAGATGGACGATGTTCTCCGCCATGTCGTGCTCGCCCCAGGTAATGAAAATCTTCGTGCCGAACAGGCGATAGGATCCATCACCCTGCCGCTCTGCGCGCGTGCGCACAAGTGCGAGGTCGGAGCCCGCCTGCGGCTCGGTCAGGTTCATCGTGCCGGTCCAGACGCCTGAGAGCAGCTTCGGTACGTACCGTTCTTTTTGCGCCTCGCTGCCGGCCGTGAGCAGCGCTTCGATCGTGCCGTCGGTCAAAAGCGGACACAGCGCGAACGACAGATTCGCCGCGTTCAGCATCTCGACGCACGGCGTGCCGATCAGCTTCGGCAAACCCTGACCTTCATACTCGACCGGATGCTGCACGCCCTGCCATCCGCCCTCGGCGAACTGGCGAAACGCTTGCTTAAAACCGGGCGTGGCGGTGACGGCGCCGTCCTTCCATACGCTCGGATGACGATCGCCTTCGACATTGAGCGGCGCGAGCACCTCGCTGCAAAGCTTCGCCGACTCGTCGAGGACGGCCCGCGCCGTCTCCGGCGTCGCCTCTTCGAAGCCCGGCAACGCTCCAACCTTGTCGAGGTTGGCCAACTCCTTCATCACGAACAGCATGTCCTTGATGGGTGCGGTGTAGCTCATCGTCTGCTCCTCCGAGATATGAAAAAAGGGGCGCGTCGCGCCCCCTCGCTTGCCGTCAGGCGCCTTCTTTCCGGCGCTTGTTTGTTCAGCCGAGCTCGTTCACGAGCTCGGGCACGAGCGTGAACAGATCACCGACGAGACCGTAGTCGGCCACGCTGAAGATCGGCGCTTCGGGATCCTTGTTGATCGCGACGATCACCTTCGAATCCTTCATGCCGGCGAGGTGCTGGATCGCCCCCGAGATGCCGACCGCCACATACAGCTGCGGCGCGACGATCTTGCCCGTCTGGCCGACCTGGTAGTCGTTCGGCACGTAGCCCGCGTCGACCGCGGCGCGCGATGCGCCCAGTGCCGCGCCCAGCTTGTCCGCCAGCGGCTCGAGCACCTTCGTGTAGTTTTCGCCGCTGCCGAGACCCCGGCCACCCGACACGATGACCTGCGCGCTCGTCAGCTCGGGCCGGTCGAGCTTCGTCACTTCGCGGTTCACGAACTGCGAGATGCCACGATCGGCCGCCGCGTCGATCTTCTCGATCGATGCGCTGCCGCCTTGCGCCGCAACCGCGTCGAAGCCCGTTGCACGCACCGTGATCACCTTGATCGGGTCGCTCGATTGCACCGTCGCGATCGCATTGCCCGCGTAGATCGGACGCTCGAACGTATCGGCGGAATGGACCGCCGTGATTTCGCTGATCTGCGCCACGTCGAGCTTGGCGGCCACGCGCGGCGCGATGTTCTTGCCGTAGGCCGTGGCCGGCGCCACGATGTGCGAGTAGTCCTTCGCGATGTTCAGCACCGTCGCCTCGACGTTTTCGGCGAGCCCTTCGGCGAGCTGCGGCGCGTCAGCGAGCAGCACCTTCGTCACACCCGCGATCTTCGCCGCGCCTTCAGCCGCGCCTTGCGCGTTATGGCCGGCGATAAGCACGTGAATGTCGCCACCGATCTTTTGCGCAGCCGCGATGGTGTTCAGCGTCGCGCCCTTGACCGACGCGTTGTCATGTTCGGCAATTACCAGAATCGTCATCTTTGCGCTCTCCTTACAGCACCTTGGCTTCGATCTTCAGCTTTTCGACCAGCGTCTTCACGTCCGGCACCATCACGCCGGCGCTGCGCTTCGGCGGCTCAACCACCTTAAGCGTCTTCAGGCGCGGCGTCACATCGACACCGAGGTCTTCGGGCTTCACTGTCTCGAGCGGCTTTTTCTTGGCCTTCATGATGTTGGGCAGCGTCACGTAGCGCGGCTCATTGAGGCGCAGATCGGTCGTCACGACCGCCGGCAGCGTGAGCGTGAGCGTCTCGGCGCCGCCGTCGACTTCGCGTGCCACCGTCACTTTGCCGTCGGCGATCGTCACCTTCGAGGCGAACGTCGCCTGGGGCAAGTTCGCAAGTGCTGCGAGCATCTGGCCAGTCTGGTTCGAATCGTCGTCGATGGCCTGCTTGCCGAGAATCACGAGCTGCGGCTGCTCTTTGTCGACGAGCGCTTTCAGAAGCTTCGCCACCGCGAGCGGCTGCAGGTCTTCGCCCGACTCGATGAGGATCGCGCGGTCCGCGCCGATCGCGAGCGC
>DASZGN010000212.1:0-4886 GCA_035938775.1 Trinickia sp. | reverse complement strand
ATCCGTGCCGAAGTCGACGAATTTGCGAAGAGCTACGAAGACCCGAAGGAAGTGGTCCGCTGGTATTATTCGAACCAGCAGCGTCTGGCCGAGATGGAGGCGTACGTCGTTGAGAGCAACGTCGTCGAATTCGTTCTTGGCAAGGCGAAGGTGACGGACAAGGAAATGAGCTTCGAAGCACTGGCGAGCGCCTCCGCGCAAGCATAAGGCGTCGCCGTGAAACGGCGTGCGGGCTGTCGGAGCGGCGGCCGCACGCCGTTTTTTTCTGCTGCACACGACGCGTCTTGCAGGCGCCGCGTCGGCGCGTTGCGTCGGCGCGTCGCGCTTGGCCGTATGACCCATTCAGAACAAGGATCCATTGCATGACCTTTCGCGCTCAATTGCTGGACACGTTGGCCTCCCACGCGCCGCGGGATCTGGAAGCGCAGGCGCTGGGGCTCGTTCCGATCGTCGTCGAAACGAGCGGTCGGGGCGAGCGTTCCTATGACATCTATTCACGCTTGCTGAAAGAGCGGGTCGTCTTCATGGTCGGCGAAGTCAACGACCAGACGGCGAATCTCGTGGTTGCGCAGCTTCTCTTTCTGGAGAGCGAAAACCCCGACAAGGACATCAGCCTGTATATCAACAGCCCCGGCGGCTCGGTATCGGCGGGCATGGCCATTTACGACACGATGCAATTCATCAAGCCCGACGTGTCGACGCTTTGCATGGGGCTCGCCGCGAGCATGGGGGCATTCCTGCTTGCATCGGGTGCAAAGGGCAAGCGTTTTGCGTTGCCAAACGCGCGCGTAATGATCCATCAGCCGCTTGGCGGTGCGCGCGGTCAAGCATCGGATATTGAAATACAAGCGCGTGAAATCCTTTATTTGAAAGAACGGCTGAATCAGTTGCTCGCGCACCATACGGGGCAGCCGGAGGAGCGCATCGCGCGCGATACCGACCGCGACAACTTCATGTCGAGCGAGGACGCACAGGCATACGGCCTCATCGACCAGGTCCTGCACAAGCGCCCCTGATCGCCGCAGGGCGGTCGGCACCTCCCGGTTTTTTTTAGTGTGGGTGCCGGCTCAAGCGGTGTTATAAATGGTCGATAATAGTTTCGGGCGCCGACGGCGGAAACGCCAACATACGTTTCGCCGGTTTGCTCCGACCCCGCAGTAGCGGACGGCAAACGGCGTGCCTGTTATTCGAGTGTCCGGAGGCTCACATATCCATGGCGGACAAGAAAAGTTCGAACAGCGAGAAGCTGTTGTATTGCTCGTTTTGCGGCAAGAGCCAGCATGAGGTCAAGAAGCTGATTGCCGGCCCGTCGGTGTTCATCTGCGATGAATGCATCGACCTGTGCAACGAGATCATCCGCGACGAAGCCGCGGGAGCTGGCACGGACGCAGGCTTGTCGAAGTCCGACTTGCCGAGCCCGCAAGAAATTCGCGACATCCTTGACCAATATGTGATCGGTCAGGAGCGCGCGAAAAAGATTCTCGCTGTCGCGGTCTATAACCACTACAAGCGGCTCAAGCACCTCGACAAGAAGGACGACATCGAGCTGTCAAAGAGCAACATCCTGCTGATCGGCCCCACGGGCTCGGGCAAGACGCTGCTCGCGCAAACGCTCGCGCGCCTTTTGAACGTGCCGTTCGTGATCGCCGACGCGACGACGTTGACTGAAGCCGGCTATGTCGGCGAAGACGTCGAGAACATCATTCAAAAGCTGCTGCAAAACTGCAACTACGAAGTCGAGAAGGCGCAGCGCGGCATTGTGTATATCGACGAGATCGACAAGATCAGCCGCAAGTCGGATAACCCTTCGATCACGCGTGACGTGTCGGGCGAAGGCGTGCAGCAGGCGCTTTTGAAACTCGTTGAGGGCACCATGGCGTCTGTGCCGCCGCAAGGCGGGCGCAAGCACCCGAACCAGGATTTCATCCAGGTCGATACGACCAACATCCTGTTTATTTGCGGCGGCGCGTTCGACGGCCTTGAAAAGGTCATCACCGATCGCACCGAAAAGACGGGCATCGGCTTCGGCGCGAGCGTCAAGAGCAAGCAGGAGCGCGATGCGGGCGAGGTGCTGCGCGAAGTCGAACCCGAGGACTTGATCAAGTTTGGCCTGATCCCCGAATTGATCGGGCGTTTGCCGGTCGTGGCGACGCTCGGCAAGCTCGACGAAACGGCGCTCGTCAAAATCCTCGTGGAACCGAAGAATGCGCTCGTGAAGCAGTACCATAAGCTTTTTGCGATGGAGCGCGTGGAACTGGAGATCCGCCCGCCGGCACTGCAGGCGGTCGCGCGCAAGGCGATCCGCCGCAAGACTGGCGCGCGCGGGCTGCGCTCCATATTGGAGCAGGCGTTGCTCGACGTGATGTACGAATTGCCGGCCATGAAAGGGGTCAGCAAGGTCATCATTGACGACAATGTGATCGATGGAGATGGGAAGCCATTGCTGATTTATGAGGAAGCGCCAAAGGTCGCGGGCTCGAATTGAGCGAGCTGAACTGTCGCTCAATGGGCCGTTCATGGCGACGTGAACGGCTTTTTTCGTTTATCTTGTGGGTATCACTGACTGCTTTCAGGGTTTACCAAAACTTTTCCCACACGCAAAGGCTTGCAATCCGCATCGCGGGCCTCAACTACCGAAAGATCTTGATTCCACTCATGGGGAAATGAAATGTCAGGAACCCAACTCCTCCCTTCGGAGCGCATCACGCTCCCGCTGTTGCCGTTGCGAGACGTCGTCGTGTTCCCGCACATGGTGATCCCCCTGTTCGTGGGCCGGCCGAAGTCCATCAAGGCGCTCGAAGTGGCGATGGAGGGCGGCAAGCACATCATGCTGGTCGCGCAGAAAACGGCGGCCAAGGATGAGCCGACCGAAAAGGACATGTACGAAGTAGGGTGCGTCGCAAACATCCTGCAAATGCTGAAGCTGCCCGACGGCACGGTGAAGGTGCTCGTGGAAGGCTTGCAGCGTGCGAAGACGCTCTCGATCGAAGAGCAGGAAACGCAGTTTTCGTGCGAAGTCCTGCCGCTCGAGCCGGACCATGCCGACAGTGCCGAAACCGAGGCGCTGCGTCGCGCGATCGTGTCCCAGTTCGACCAATATGTGAAGCTGAACAAGAAGATCCCGCCGGAAATTCTGACTTCGCTCGCAGGCATCGACGAAGCGGGCCGTCTCGCCGATACGATCGCGGCGCATCTTCCGCTCAAGCTTGACCAAAAGCAGCACATCCTCGAAATGTTTCCCGTCATCGAGCGGCTCGAGCACCTGCTCGCGCAACTCGAAGCCGAGATCGACATTCTTCAAGTCGAAAAGCGCATCCGCGGGCGCGTGAAGCGCCAGATGGAGAAGAGCCAGCGCGAGTACTACCTGAACGAGCAGGTGAAGGCGATCCAGAAGGAACTGGGCGAGGGCGAAGAGGGCGCGGATCTCGAGGAGCTCGAAAAGCGCATCGAAGCCGCGCGCATGCCGAAGGAAGCCAAGAAGAAGGCCGATTCGGAGCTGAAGAAGCTGAAGCTGATGTCGCCGATGTCGGCCGAGGCGACAGTCGTGCGCAATTACATCGATACGCTGATCGGCTTGCCTTGGCGCAAGAAGAGCAAGGTCAACAACGATCTTTCGAATGCCGAGCGCGTGCTTGACGAAGACCACTTCGGGCTCGAGAAGGTCAAGGAACGCATTCTCGAATATCTCGCGGTGCAGCAGCGCGTCGACAAGGTGAAGGCGCCGATTCTGTGCCTCGTCGGGCCTCCGGGCGTCGGCAAGACGTCGCTCGGCCAGTCGATTGCGCGCGCAACCAATCGCAAGTTCGTGCGCATGGCGTTGGGCGGCGTGCGCGACGAAGCCGAGATCCGCGGCCACCGCCGCACGTATATCGGTTCGATGCCCGGCAAGATCCTGCAAAGCCTCACGAAAGTCGGCGTGCGCAATCCGCTCTTCCTGCTCGACGAAGTCGACAAGATGGGGATGGATTTCCGCGGCGATCCTTCGTCTGCGCTGCTTGAAGTGCTCGACCCGGAACAGAATCATACGTTTGCCGACCACTACGTCGAGGTCGATTTCGATTTGTCCGACGTGATGTTCGTGGCGACGTCGAATTCGCTCAACATTCCGCCGCCGCTGCTCGACCGGATGGAAGTCATTCGCCTTTCGGGCTATACGGAAGACGAGAAGGTCAGCATCGCGCAACGTTATCTGCTTCCGAAGCAGAAGAAGAACAACGGCTTGCGCGAGGGGGAAGTCGAAGTCACCGAGCAGGCGATTCGCGACATCATCCGCTACTACACGCGCGAAGCCGGTGTGCGTTCGCTCGAGCGCGAGATATCGAAGATCTGCCGTAAGGTCGTGAAGATGCTGCTGCTGAAGAAGGCGGAAGGCGCCGTCAAAGTCGATGGCGGCAACCTCGACACCTTCCTCGGCGTGCGCAAGTACGACTTCGGTCTCGCCGCGAAGGAAAATCAGACGGGCCAGGTGACCGGTCTCGCGTGGACCGAAGTTGGCGGCGATCTGCTGACGATCGAAGCGGCTGTGATGCCCGGCAAGGGCAACGTCATCCGCACGGGCTCGCTCGGTGACGTGATGAAGGAGTCGGTCGAGGCGGCGCGCTCGGTGGTGCGCTCGCGTTCGCGGCGTCTGGGCGTGAAAGATGAAGCGTTCGAGAAGCAGGACATCCACATCCACGTGCCCGAAGGCGCCACGCCGAAAGATGGTCCTTCGGCTGGTATCGCGATGACGACGGCGCTCGTGTCGGTGCTTTCGGGCATCCCCGTGCGGGCCGACGTGGCGATGACGGGCGAGATCACGCTGCGCGGCGAAGTGCTGCCGATCGGCGGGCTGAAGGTGAAGCTGCTGGCTGCTCACCGCGGCGGCATCAAGCTCGTGCTGATTCCGG
>DASZGN010000211.1:0-2442 GCA_035938775.1 Trinickia sp. | reverse complement strand
GCCGGCGGGCGATTCGGGGAATCCATGGTGTGACGAACTCGGCAAAGACACACACAAACCACACGATGAAGCCATGATGCCAGCCTTGGCTGCACACCGCATGCGGGCCTTTCCTGAAGCCGCCCCGAGGGTGTTGCACTGCGACCAAAAACCGCGGCCCGGCGCATCAGTCCTGTACAATTCGGCCTGTTTTCGCCTGTTAGAACCCGTTGCCCGCTAAAGCCTGCCGCCATGTCCGAACCCATCGACCTTGCCCAGATCGCCCCCACATTGAAAGCCGAAATCCTGGCCGAGGCGCTGCCGTATATCCGCCAATACCACGGCAAGACCGTCGTCATCAAATACGGCGGCAACGCGATGACCGAAGAGCGCCTGAAGCAAGGCTTCGCGCGAGACGTGATTCTTCTGAAGCTTGTCGGCATCAACCCGGTGATCGTGCACGGCGGCGGCCCGCAGATCGATCAGGCGCTGAAAAAGATCGGCAAGCAGGGCGTCTTCGTGCAGGGCATGCGCGTCACCGACGAAGAAACGATGGAAGTCGTCGAATGGGTGCTGGGCGGTGAAGTTCAGCAAGACATCGTCACGCTGATCAACCACTTCGGCGGCCACGCGGTGGGCCTCACCGGCAAGGACGGCGGCCTCATCCACGCACGCAAGCTGATGATGCCGGACCGCGAAAACGCCGGCCAGTACATCGACATCGGCCAGGTCGGTGAAGTCGAATCGATCAATCCGGCCGTCGTGCGCGCGCTGCAAGACGACGCGTTCATCCCCGTCATCTCGCCAATCGGCTTCGGCGAGGACGGCCTGTCGTACAACATCAACGCGGACCTCGTGGCTGGCAAGCTCGCCGTCGTGCTCAATGCCGAGAAGCTCGTCATGATGACGAACATCCCCGGCGTGATGGATAAATCGGGCAACCTGCTGACCGACCTGTCCGCGCGCGAGATCGACGCGCTCTTTGCCGACGGCACCATCTCGGGCGGCATGCTGCCGAAAATCGCGTCCGCGCTCGACGCCGCGAAAAGCGGTGTGCGATCGGTGCACATCATCGACGGCCGGATCGAGCATTCGGTGCTGCTCGAAATCCTCACCGAGCAGCCGTTCGGCACGATGATCCGCTCCCACTGAGGCGAGAAGCGCGCCGCGCCGGGCCGGCACGATCCGCCCGGCCCGCGCGGCCCCCCGCGAGACGTTTGCAGGAATTCACGCCATGCCCCTCTCGCCGCGCACACGAAGACGCCGGCCGCTCGCGAGCCCAGGCGGCCCCGTGTGGCTTTTCGATCTCGACAACACGCTGCATCGCGCGTCCCACGCGGTTTTTCCGGCAATCAACGAGTTGATGACGCGCTACATCGTCGACGCGCTCAAGCTCGACCGCGCCGAGGCCGATTTATTGCGCGTGGCCTACGTCCGGCGCTACGGCGCGACGCTGCTCGGACTCACGCGCCATCACCCCATCGATCCGCACGACTTTCTCGCCGCCGTTCACACGTTCCCCAATCTACGCGCGATGCTGCGCGCCGAGCGCGGCCTCGCGCGCCTCGTCGCGGCGCTGCCCGGGCGCAAGATCGTGCTGACCAACGCGCCCGAGCAGTACGCGCGCGCCGTGCTCGCCGAGCTCGGCATCGAGCGCCTCTTCGAGCGCGTCATCGCGATCGAGCACATGCGCCGACGCGATAAGTGGCATGCGAAGCCCGACCTCGGCATGCTGCGGCGGGTGTTGCGCGAGGCGCGCGTGCCGCTCGCCGATGCGGTGCTCGTCGAGGATACGCGCTCTCACTTGAAGCGCTACAAGCGTCTCGGTATCCGTACGGTCTGGATCGTCGGCCACCTGAGCACGGCGCCGCGCGCCGACGGCTCGGCCGCCCGATTGCCGGGCACCGGGCGGCCGCATTATGTCGATCGTCGCATTCGTTCGCTAAAATCGCTCCGACCGGGTCACCAAGCGGGGCGCACATGCAGCCGATACCAAAGCAAGACGCGGATGTAGAAGACGGGGACGTTCAACTGCAAGCCGGCGCTCGGGCGCCGCGCATGAAGCCTGGCGAGCGGCGCATGCACATTCTTCAGACGCTCGCCGCGATGCTCGAAGCCCCCAAGGGCGAAAAAATCACGACGGCGGCGCTCGCGGCGCGCCTTAACGTGTCGGAGGCGGCGCTTTATCGACACTTCGCGAGCAAGGCGCAGATGTACGAAGCGCTGATCGCGTTCATTGAAGAGACGTTTTTCGGCCTCATCAACCAGATCACCGCGAAGGAGCCGGACGGCTTGCTGCAGGCCCGTGCGATCGGCATGATGCTGCTCAACTTCGCCGCGAAGAACCCCGGCATGACGCGCGTGCTGACCGGCGAGGCGCTCGTCGGCGAGCACGAGCGCCTCGCCGAGCGCGTGACGCAAATGCTCGAGCGCATCGAAGCGTCGCTCAAGCAATGCCTGCGG
>DASZGN010000210.1:0-3269 GCA_035938775.1 Trinickia sp. | reverse complement strand
CAGCCGGTACCGTGGAGGCGTTTCTTGCCGACTTTGCCTGCTCTTCATCGTTGGGCCACAGCTCGGCGGGTGGAACCTCGGACGGCGGGATTTCGTCGGCAGGTAGCATGAACCAGAAGCGTGCGCCGATCACATCGCCACCCGTGTCCATACGATTTTCCGCGCCGATACTGCCGCCATGCGCTTCGACGATCGCGCGGCAGATCGCGAGACCAAGACCTATCCCGCTCTTCGCCGATTCTGTCTCACCGCGCGTGAACTTGTCGAACACGCGCGTCCCCATGCCCGGTGGGAGCCCCGGCCCGCTGTCGTCGACAGAGACTTTCACGTATTTCCGGTCACCCTCATGGACCGTTGTCGCGTCGATCGTGAGCGGTGTACCCGGTGGCGTGTACTTCACCGCGTTCTCAAAGAGATTCGTAAACAGCCGCTCCATGAGCACTGCATCGAGTTGCAGTAACGGCAGTTCGGGCGGCAAATGCACTTGCATAGGACGCCCAGCGAGCGCGCGCCGGCACGCGCAGAGCGCCGCGCCGACGATTTCCTCGAGCATCGACCATTGCCGGTTCAGACGCACGCCACCCGCTTCGAGCCGCGCCATGTCGAGCAGGTTCGTAACGAGTCCATTCATTCGGAGTGCCTCTTCATGGATCGCATCGACAATGTCGCGCGCCGCTCCTGCCGGCGCGCCGGCTTTCTCCTTTTCGACAAGCATCGACGCGAAGCCGACGATCGCGGTCAGCGGCGTGCGCAGGTCATGCGAAATCGCCGACAGCAGCGAATTGCGAAGTCGCTCGGACTCCATGTTGACAAGCGCGTCCTGTGCAATCTCCACGTAGTGAACACGTTCGAGCGCCAAGGCGATCTGCGCGGCGAACGCGTCGAGCATCCGCTGCTGCTCGGGGCTCGCCAGATCCGATCCCTCCTCCTGGACCAGTGCAAGCACGCCACGCGTGCGCATCGGCGCCTTCAGTGGCAGGTACAGCACGTTCGTAGCGGGCAGCGTATCGGTGCCACGCCCGGCAGGCTTTTGCTGGTCATAGACCCACTGCGCGATATCGAGGTCGAGCGCCTGTGTGTCGAGCATCGCGGCGGGAGTGGGCTCTTCGACTTTCTGCCGTACCTTCTCCGCACTGTCGGGTAGAAGAATCGCGGCGCGCACGTGGAACACTTCGCCGACGTGTCGGGCGCCGATCTCGATGATCTGCCCGGTCGTCAGCGCCGCACCCAGCTCGTGCGCCATTGCGTACATCGCACTGGTGCGGCGTTCGCGCATCGTCGCGATGTGCGCCTGGCGACGCAGGCTGGATGTCAGGTGGCTGATTGTTAGCGACGTCAGCAGCATCACGACGAAAACCAGCACGTAGTGCACGTCGGACACCGAGAACGTCAATTGCGGCGGTACGAAGAAGAAATCGAATGCCGCTACGCTGAGGAACGACAGCAGCACGCCGGGTCCACGCCCCAGCCGCGCGGCGGTGAAGATCACGCCGAGAAGATACAGCATCACCAGATTGGCAAGCGCAATGTGATGGGGGAAGCTCTCGGCAACGGCCGTAATCGCTGCGCAGATCGCGATCGCATAGAGGTAGCTGCGCGGCGTCGAGCGTCGTTCGCCTCCGAGTGCCATAGCAAAGCTCGGAGCGCCGCCGCGCCTATTCCGTCCCTCACGCATCGGACCGGCGCTAATCAGAATGACGTCGATGTCGCGCGCGTTCTCTACGAGCTGCTCGCCGACCGGCGGCATGATCAGGCGCAGCCAGCGACCCCGTGCCGATGCGCCGGCGAGCAGCCTGGACACGTTGCGCATGCGCGCGTAAGCAACGATCGTTTGTGCAGCGTCACCCCCGTCGAGTGTGGTGGTTTCGGCCCCGAGTTCGGCAGCGAGCTTCAACGCGTCAAGCGTGCGCTTGCGCCTCTCATCGGACAGGCGCTGAAGTTTCGGCGTCTCGACATACACGGCAATCCAGTCGGCCTTGAGGCTCGTGGCAAGACGCGCGGCCGCGCGCACCAGCGCCGGTGCTTCCGGCCCCGGCCCGACGCACGCAACCAGCCTCTCGCGCGCCTGCCAGATGTGCTCGATCGACTGGTCGGCGCGATACTCGCGCATTTGCGCATCAACGCGATCGGCCGTGCGGCGCAACGCAAGTTCTCGCAGCGCAATGAGGTTGCCTTTGCGGAAGAAGTTGCGCACCGCATTCTCGGCCTGCTGTGGCATGTAGACCTTGCCTTCGCGAAGCCGGACAAGCAACTCTTCCGCGGGCAGATCGACAAGCGTGACTTCGTCCGCGCGATCGAACACGCGGTCCGGCACGGTCTCCCATACCCGGATACCGGTAATCTGGCCGACGATATCGTTGAGGCTTTCCAGGTGCTGGACGTTGACCGTGGTGTAGACGTCGATGCCGGCGTCGAGCAGTTCATAAACGTCCTGCCAGCGCTTCACGTGCCGGGCGCCCTGCACATTCGAGTGGGCGAGTTCGTCGACGAGAATCAGCTGTGGCTTGCGTGCGAGCGCGATGTCAATATCGAACTCGGTGAGCGGGTGGCCGCGATGCTCGTGGCGCGCGAGCGGCAGTACTTCAAGACCGTCCAGCAGCGCTAGCGTCTCCTTGCGGCCGTGTGTCTCGACGATCCCGACCACCACATCGACACCTTCGTCGCGCTGGCGCCGCGCAGCCTGCAGCATCGCAAAGGTCTTTCCTACGCCGGCCGACGCGCCGAAGAAAACCTTCAGCCGGCCGCGCCGCTGTCTCTCTTCATCCCGCTGGATCTTCTCGAGAAGTGCGTCCGGATCGGGGCGGTCCATCCTGCGTCTCCCAAAAGCGGCGGCCAATCTTGCAACCTGCCACACCTGTTCGCCGCCGTGCGCCCGACGGCAGGGGCATCGTCAATGCATCGGCTTGAGGTCGTCGAGCGCAAGATTCAGCTTCAGTACATTCACACGCGCCTCGCCCAAAATGCCGAACTGCCGGCCGGCGGTATAAAGGGCTATCAGCCTGTTTACCTGATCGACCGTCAGGCCGCGCGCCTTCGCAACGCGTGCCGCCTGATAGGCCGCTGCTGCCGGGCTGATCTCGGGATCGAGTCCGCTGGCCGACGAGGTGACGAGGTCGACGGGTACGGGGTTCGACATATCGGTACCGGCCGCCTTCAGCGCATCGATGCGCCCTTTGATTTCATCGGCGAGCGCCGGGTTGGTCGGACCGAGGTTCGAGCCGCCCGAACTCTGCGCGTTGTATGGCATAGGAGTAGTGGCCGACAGCCGG
>DASZGN010000209.1:0-4294 GCA_035938775.1 Trinickia sp. | reverse complement strand
GAGGAGGCGGCCGCGCAATATGGCCTGCGTCGTCGCGCGCGCATCCTCGGCATGGCAACCGCTGGTGTGGAACCGCGCATCATGGGCATCGGGCCGGCTCCTGCGACGCAAAAACTGCTGCAAAGGCTTGGCATGTCGCTCGAACAGTTCGACGTGATCGAGCTCAACGAGGCTTTCGCGTCGCAGGGCCTGGCGGTGCTCCGTCTGCTCGGACTTCGTGACGACGATCCCCGCGTAAATCCGAACGGCGGCGCAATCGCCTTGGGACACCCGCTTGGTGCTTCCGGCGCACGACTCGTCACGACCGCGCTCTATCAGTTGGAAAGAACGGGCGGTCGATATGCGCTCTGCACGATGTGCATCGGCGTCGGTCAAGGCATTGCGCTAGCCATCGAACGAACCTGATCGACGGCACGCCGCTGCGTGCGTCAAGCAATGGAGCGACTGAGGAGACTAGCAATGCCTTATGAAGCGATTAGCGTCGACATTAACGCGTCGGCGCATGTTGCCACCCTGACGTTGAACCGCCCGGAAAAGCTCAATAGCTTTACGCGCTCGATGCACCGCGAACTCGGTGCCGCGCTTGATGAAGTCACTGCCGCCGGCGCACGCGCGCTGGTGCTGACCGGTGCCGGCCGCGGATTTTGCGCAGGACAAGACCTCGCGGACCTCGACTTCACTCCGGGCGCCATGACGGACCTCGGCTCGCTCATCGATGAGCATTTCAACCCACTCGTGCGGCGAATCCAGGCTTTGCCGCTACCCGTGATCGCCGCCGTGAACGGCATTGCGGCGGGGGCCGGTGCCAACCTGGCGCTCGCGTGCGATATCGTCATCGCAGCCCGCTCAAGCAGTTTCGTGCAATCGTTCGTGAAGATCGGCCTCGTCCCCGACTCGGGTGGAACCGCCTTTTTGCCCCAGCGCATCGGCATGGCGCGCGCACTTGGTCTCGCGATCACGGGCGACAAGCTCAGCGCCGAGCAAGCCGAGCGTTGGGGGCTTATCTGGCAAGTGGTCGATGATGCGGAGTTGCCTACGGTCGCCAGCCGGCTTGCAACGCAACTCGCACAGCAGCCCACCGGGGCGATTGCCGCGATCAAGCGGGCGATGCGCGCAAGCACTACGCAAACGCTCGATCAGCAACTCGATCTCGAACGCGACCTGCAACGAGAGCTGGGCACGTCACACGATTACGCGGAAGGTGTCGCCGCATTCATCGAAAAGCGTGCGCCCCGCTTCGAAGGACGTTGACCATGTCATCGACCGATATTCGCCAAGCAAGCGCCACCGCTTCGGCCGACGATCTGGCTCGAGCAGTCGCCGAAGCGATGTACGAAGCAGATGCGTGCAGCCGTGCGCTCGGCTTCGAATTGCTCGAGGTGCGAGCGGGCTACGCGCGCATGCGCATGGCCGTGCGCGCCGACTTCTTGAATGGCCATAGCATTTGCCACGGTGGCCTCATCTTCACGCTCGCCGACTCAACTTTCGCCTTTGCCTGCAATTCCCACAATATCAATACCGTTGCATCCGGCTGCTCGATCGAATTTCTGCGCCCCGTTCACGGCGGCGACGTGTTGACCGCGGAGGCCGTCGAACAATCGCTGAGCGGCCGCCACGGCATCTACGATATTCGCGTGACCAACCGCACCGGCGAAACGGTAGCGATGTTTCGCGGAAAATCAGCGCAAATCAAGGGCAACGTAATTCCCACAGTTTGATGAGCAAAGGCGCATATGACGCCGCGATGCGACCTGGGGGACATTCGTCCCGCCCCGGCTCGCCATACGCTGTTTGAGACAGGACGACACAAAGGAGACATTCAATGAACACCGCGCTCCCACTCGAGCCGATCGAGACAGCCAGCCGCGACGAGCTCGTGGCCCTCCAGCTGGAACGATTGAAGTGGACGCTCAGGCATGCGTATGAGAATTCGCCTGTCTATCGGCGCAAATTCGATGAAGCCGGTGTTCATCCGGACGACTTACAAACGCTCGCCGATCTCTCGCGCTATCCATTTACAACAAAGAGCGATTTGCGCGACAACTACCCCTTCGGCATGTTCGCAGTGCCGCAGGAGCGCATTTCGCGCATTCACGCGTCCTCAGGAACGACAGGCAAGCCGACAGTCGTCGGCTATACCGCACGCGACATCGACACCTGGGCTAACCTCGTCGCTCGCTCGATCCGCGCGGCCGGAGCGCGGCGCGGAGACAAGGTCCATGTGAGCTACGGCTACGGACTCTTTACAGGCGGACTCGGCGCACACTACGGCGCCGAGCGCGCCGGTCTGACCGTGATTCCGTTCGGCGGCGGGCAATCGGAAAAGCAAGTTCAGCTCATTCAGGATTTCAAGCCCGACATCATCATGGTCACCCCGAGCTACATGCTCTCGCTTGCCGATGAATTCGAGCGGCAAGGCTTCGATCCCGCGCAGTGCTCGCTGCGTATCGGCATTTTCGGCGCGGAGCCGTGGACCAACGACATGCGCATCGCCATCGAAAAGCGCATGGGCATCGACGCTGTGGACATCTATGGATTGTCCGAAGTGATGGGGCCTGGGGTCGCGTCGGAATGCGCGGCAACGAAGGACGGTCCGACGATATGGGAGGACCATTTCTATCCGGAAATCATCGACCCCGAAACGGGCGCCGTGCTGCCGGACGGCGAATTCGGTGAACTTGTCTTCACTTCACTGACGAAGGAAGCGTTGCCGATCATTCGCTATCGCACACGAGACTTGACTCGGCTACTGCCCGGCACGGCGCGCACGATGCGGCGCATGGAGAAAATCACCGGGCGTTCGGACGACATGATGATCGTGCGAGGCGTCAATGTGTTCCCGACGCAGATCGAAGAGCTGCTGCTCAAGCAACTCGCCCTTGCGCCGCTTTATCAGATCGTCTTGACGAAAGAAGGGCCGCTGGACGTGCTGACACTCAACGTCGAGCCCTGCGCCGACGCTCTCGCTGACGCCGCTGCGCTCAATGCCGCCAGGACGGCGCTCGCCTACGACATCAAGGCGCTCATCGGGGTGACGGCAATTGTCAATGTGGTGCCCATCAACGGCATCGAGCGCTCGGTCGGAAAGGCCCGCCGCGTCATCGACAAGCGCAAGCCAGGCATCTGAACCGGCGGAGCAACTCCTGCCCGAGACCTCGAGTGTTACACCACCTTGAATGCGGCAAGCTCGGCGTCCCACCAGCCTTCGACGCCCGAGCCCTGCAAGCCGAGCCCCCGGCACCTTGAGCACGAGGTCGAAGGTGAAAACGCCGCCGTGTCAAAAGAGGTCGTTGGCGCCCTCCCGGGCCCCATGCTTTTGGTCGCCGTTTATTGCCATGAACGGAGTTGGTCCAAAATAGCGGCACGCGACGCGTGAGGCCACGCGATTCCTGCACAGCACCTCTCAGCCCGGACTCGCACGAGCGCCACTACCGCAGGCTTGCGCAAGCCACCTCCACTCATGAATTCGGCAGCAGCAGCCACATGCGCCCGGATTGCTTCATTTTGCCGGCGAGATCGCCAGCATCATCACCAAGTCCCCAAAAGTAATCGGCTCGCACACCGCCCTTGATCGCGCTGCCCGTGTCTTGAGCGAATACGAGGCGATTCATCGGCGAATTCGTCAGCGGCCGAGTCGTTTGCAGGAATATGGGCGTGCCGAGTGGAATCGACGTCGGGTCCACCGCGATCGAGCGCTCAGGCGTCAGCGGCACGCCAAGCGCGCCGATCGGCCCGTCTGCCGATCCCGATAGTGCCGACGCCGCATCGGTCGATGGCATGGCCTTGAAGAAAACGAAGCGCGGATTCGTGTCGAGCAAGGCGGCAACGCGCGTCGGATTCGCGCGCGCCCAAGTCTTGATGCCCTGCATCGTTGCCTGCGCCGGCGTGATCTCGCCATGATCGAGCAACCATCGGCCAATCGACTTGTACGGCTGATTGTTCGTCCCACCGAAGCCGACACGCATCACGGCGCCGTCGTCCAGCACGATGCGTCCGGAGCCCTGCACCTGCAGGAAAAATGCTTCGATAGGGTCGTCCACCCAGACGAGTTCGTTGCCATCGAGCACGCCGGAGCTTTCAAGTTGCGCGCGCACCGGTAGCGCAGCCCCCGGTCGATAGCCGGCGGGCCAACGATAAAGCGCGAACTGATAGGGGCCGCGCCGCGTGCGCGAGCCATGCAGGAGCGGTTCGTAATAGCCGGTCACGAGACCGTCAAGCGTGCCATCACCATTGGCGAGCTGAAACGGCGTGAAGTACGTCTCGAACAAAGTGCGTGTGCCTGCGATGTCGAGAT